>QJYB01000028.1 GCA_003247835.1 Gammaproteobacteria bacterium
TTTCCGATCAGGATGACTTTATTGATTCCCCGTGCCATGTCTCGTCCTCGCTGGGTGTCTTCGCGCACGCTTCTGCCGGCGGGCGTCAGGTTCGTTCAGGGGCGCCAATATACTGCATCGGGATGCGGGAAGGCAGGGCTCGGAACCTCGCCCGCACGCCAGTCAACACCTGAAAGACGGGTCAGCCGCCGCCGACTGTCAGGAGAGATGGGGTATCCGGTTGCCCCGCGGAAACCATCCGGCTATGTTGCCGGGTTTCCCTGCTGATCGGGCTTGAACGACCGTGGATACCATCTCCGTCCGGGGGGCTCGGACCCACAACCTGCGCAACATCAACCTGGAGATCCCGCGAGACAGGCTCATTGTCATCACCGGTCTGTCCGGGTCCGGCAAGTCGTCGCTGGCCTTCGACACGCTGTACGCCGAAGGCCAGCGCCGCTACGTCGAATCGCTCTCCGCCTACGCACGTCAGTTTCTGTCGATGATGGAAAAGCCCGACGTGGATCACATCGAGGGTCTGTCTCCAGCCATATCCATCGAGCAGAAGTCCACGTCGCACAACCCGCGATCCACCGTCGGGACGATCACCGAGATCTACGACTACCTGCGTCTGCTGTTCGCGCGGGTCGGGGAGCCTCGCTGCCCGCATCACGACGAACCTCTGGCTGCACAGACCGTGAGCCAGATGGTGGACCAGGTGCTGGGGCTGCCCGAAGGGAAACGGGTCATGATCCTTGCGCCGGTGGTTTCGGAACGTAAGGGCGAACACCTGCACGTCTTCTCTGAGCTGATGAGCAACGGCTTCATCCGCGCCCGTATCGACGGCATTGTCGTCGACCTGGACGAAGCCCCCGCGCTGGACAAGAACAAGAAGCACACCATCGAGGCGGTGGTGGACCGGCTGCGGATCCGCGACGACGTGCAGCAGCGGCTGGCTGAGTCCTTCGAGACAGCGCTCGATCTCACGGATGGTCTTGCCCGGGTGGCAGACATGGATAAATCTGAGGGCAACGACGGGGACGAGCTGGTCTTCTCCGCCCGCTTCGCCTGCCCGGTGTGCGGCTACAGCATTCCCGAGCTAGAGCCACGCATGTTCTCCTTCAACAATCCGGCTGGCGCCTGCCAGGAATGTGACGGCCTGGGGGTGAAGCAGTTCTTCGATCCCGGCCTCGTGGTGGCGGACGAAGACCTCACCCTGGCGGAAGGGGCCATTCGCGGCTGGGATCGACGCAACGTCTACTACTTCCACATGCTCTCTTCGCTGGCTACCCACTACGGCTTCGACGTCGAGTCGCCGTTTGCATCACTCACCAAGAAGCACCGTGACGCCATCCTCTTCGGCAGCGGCAACGAGCGTATCGACTTCAGCTACGTCAACGACCGCGGCGACGTGATCCACCGCCGGCACCGTTTCGAAGGGGTGATACCCAACATGGAGCGCCGCTATCACGAGACCGATTCCAGCATGGTCCGGGAGAACCTGCAGAAGTACCTGAGAGTGCGGAACTGCCCGGAGTGCGGCGGTACGCGCCTGAGGCAGGAGTCGCGGCACGTTTTCATCGACGGGGTCAACCTGCCCGCAGTGACCTCCGGTTCCGTGGAAGGCACTCTGGACTACTTCAAAGGACTCAGACTTTCGGGACGCCGCGGTGAGATTGCCGACAAGATCCTTAAGGAGATCCGGGCCCGTCTTCAGTTCCTCGTGGACGTCGGACTCAACTATCTGACTCTGGACCGGAGCGCCGACACCCTCTCCGGCGGCGAGGCACAGAGGATCCGGCTGGCCAGCCAGATCGGTGCCGGGTTGGTGGGTGTCATGTACATCCTGGACGAACCTTCCATCGGTCTGCACCAGCGGGACAACGAGCGGCTGTTGCGTACTCTCACCCATCTCAGAGACCTGGGTAACACCGTGCTGGTGGTGGAGCACGACGAGGAGGCCATCCGTACCGCGGACTACGTCATCGACATCGGTCCCGGCGCCGGCGTCCACGGTGGCGAAATCGTCGCGGCCGGCGCGCTGGACAAAGTGCTGAAGTGCAGGAAGTCCCTGACCGGACAGTACCTGTCCGGCAAGAAGTCCATCGCGATCCCGAAGAAACGCACGCCGTACGATGCGCAGAAGATCGTCCGTCTGATCGGCGCACGCGGCAATAACCTCGAGGACCTGACGGTCGACATCCCCTGTGGTCTGTTCACCTGCGTCACCGGTGTGTCCGGATCGGGCAAATCCACGCTCATCAACCAGACACTCTACCCGGTGACCGCCATTACGCTGAACAAGGCCACCACCCTGACGGCCGCCGAGCACGACGAGGTCCAGGGGCTCGAGCATCTCGACAAGGTTGTGGACATCGATCAGAGCCCCATCGGTCGCACGCCGCGTTCCAACCCCGCGACCTACACGGGCCTGTTCACGCCCATCCGTGAGCTCTTTGCCCAGACTCAGGAAGCCAGAGCCCGGGGTTACAAGCCCGGCCGTTTCAGCTTCAACGTCAAGGGCGGTCGTTGCGAGGCCTGTCAGGGAGACGGAGTGATCAAAGTGGAGATGCACTTCCTTCCCGACATTTACGTGCCCTGCGACGTCTGCAAGGGCAAGCGTTACAACCGGGAAACCCTCGAGGTCCGTTACAAGAACAAGAACATCTACGAAGTGCTGGACATGACCGTGGAGGACGCCCTCGAGTTCTTCGATGCCGTGCCCATGCTGAACCGGAAGCTGCAGACGCTCATGGACGTGGGTCTCTCCTACATCCGCCTCGGGCAGAGCGCGACCACCCTGTCCGGCGGTGAAGCGCAGCGTGTGAAGCTGTCCAGGGAGCTCTCCAAGCGCGATACGGGTCAGACACTCTACATCCTGGACGAGCCCACGACCGGTCTCCACTTTCACGACATCGCCCAGCTTCTCGACGTGCTGCACCGGCTCCGGGATCACGGCAACACGGTGGTCGTCATCGAGCACAACCTGGATGTCATCAAGACCGCGGACTGGATCATCGACCTGGGACCGGAAGGCGGATCCGGAGGCGGTCAGATCGTGACCGTCGGCACACCGGAAGATGTGGCAAAGAAGAAGGGCTCCCACACCGGCCGGTTCCTGAAACCACTGCTTTCCTGAGCAGTCGAAAAGGGCGGCTCATGCCGCCCCGACCCGGCAGATCAGATGATCAGTGCTTGCCTGGCGCCAGCGGTACGCCCCGCCGTTCCTTGTAGGCGTAGGCCTGCAGGGCAATCATCTTCGGATCGTCCGCCGCCAGGTTCTCGCCTTCGAGCGGGTTGCGGATGCACCAGTTGATCATCTCCCAGAGCTGACCGACGCGGCCGAGCTGTTTCTGAAACTTGGGATAGGTCTCCGGATGAGTATTGGCCGCATTCGGATGGCACTGCGCGCAGACCACACCGTTGGTCCCGAGAGCGGAATCGGTCCACAGGCTGCGGCCCTCTGCAGCCACTTCGTCGAACTGTGCCTGCCAGCGCTCGACGTCGGCGGCGGTGAACTCGTCCGCGGCGGCGGATACGGGCAGCAACGCAGCCAGCGCGAGTGCAGTCCAGGTTTTTCTGCTGATCATGGCTCGGCTCCTCAGTAGTGGCGCTGCGGCGCGATTTCGATTTGCGGATAGCTGACGTCTTCCGGATGCCCCTTGTCAGCGTTGAACGCAACCTTCCGGTTGTCGTTGCTGTAAAGATTGAAGGAAAGATCGACCCGGCCCGTATTCACGTCCACGAACTGCCAGCCTGTCGCATCCCGCTCATCGAACGGATCCGCCCGGTTCATGGGCACGGTAAGCACAGGCAGGTGGCTTTCAGCCTGAGCGTAGCTCTGCGGATAGGGCCACGGCCAGGCCGTGGACATCACCGACGTGAACGCGATCCTGCCGATCTGGTTGTACTGGATCTGGTGCACGTGACCGTAGATGACGTTGACCTTGTCGAATTTGCCGAGCAGCTTCTGCACATCGTCCGCATCCTCGGTCCAGAAGTTCCAGCCCTTGTAGATCTTCTGCAGGGGTGAGTGGGAGAAGACCACCACAGGGGTGTCCTTCTTCACCTTGGAAAGATCCTTCTTCAGCCAGTTCAGCTGAGTCGCACCCACCATGAACGGCGAGCCGTTCGGGTTGTCCAGACCAGCCATCTCGCTCATCCGCCGTTCGGGCGTCTCCCAGCGATTGAAGGTCCAGTCGTCGTACGTGAGGATGCTGTTCAGCACCACGAAGTGCACACCTTTGTGGTCGAAGCTGTAGTACTGGTCGCCGTAGAGGTCGCTCCAGTACTCGCCCAGATCCAGGTAGTAGTCGTGTTCGCCCATGACCATGTGGGTCTTGTACTTCAGCGCAGAAAGAATCTCGGCGCCGTGGTCCAGCTCCGGCTTGGAGCCGAGCTGAGCCAGATCGCCACCAAACATCACGAAGTCGGGCTTCGGCTCCAGCAGGTTGGCCTCCGCAACCGCACGGATCAGTCCCCGGTCCCAGTTGCGCACGAACTGATTACCCTTGATGTGCTGTATGTGCGCATCGGAGATGTAGGCGAAGGTGAAGTCGTTTTCCGGCGCCGCGTGGCTCAGTCGTACCACACTGACCGGCAGCATTCCGGCGATGACGCCGGTGCTTGCGGCCTTGATGAAATCTCTGCGTCCGTTCATTCCGCACCTCCCGTGCTCATGGACTCACTGGTTGCGTACTCGGGACTCGTCAGCGCTTCCATGAACGCCACCAGATCGTCGATCTGCTGATCCGTCAGGTCGAGTGGCCGGATACCTCCCGAGAGGAACGCGTTGACCGGGTTGCCCTCCTGGGTCACGCCGCCATTGTTGTAGTGAACGACCACATCCCTGAGCGTCGTCAGGCTGCCATCGTGCATATAGGGCGCCGTAGCGGCGATATTCCGCAACGTCGGCGTCTTGAACCCTCCCATGGCGGACAGATCGTCGGTGACGGCGAACCGTCCGAGATGGGAAGTGTTGGCGTCCGCCAGGACCGCCACATCCACATCGATTCCCTGAGACTTGGCTTTCAGGAAGGCCTCGGCCAGGGTCGGCACCTGGTTCTGGATGTCGTTGATACCGATGCCCACGTTGTGGAAGAGATGGTCGGTGAACAGCGCGTGATCCTGCTCGATCGTGTGACACGACACACAGCGGCCATCCTGGAGAAACACGGTGAAACCGCGCTGTGCGGCCTCGCTCATCGCGGTCGAATCGCCGCCGAAATACCAGCGGTCGAACGCGGAGTTACCGCTGACCTTGGTCCGCTCGAAGGCCGCGATGGCCTGTGTCACCTCCGTCATCGTGATGTCCTCGGGTGCCACGCCGAACACACCTTTGAACGCAGCCACATAGTCCTTGTCGCCACGGATGATCTCCAGGATCACATCATGGCTCGGCAGCGCCATCTCCACCGGGTTGAGGAACGGATGCAATGCCTGGTCCTCCAGATCGGGTGAACGACCGTCCCAGAACTGGGATTCGTTGTAAGCGGCATTGACCACGGTCGGCGCGTTACGCGTTCCGGTCAGCTTGCGGATGCCCTCGGAAACCTGCAGTGGGCTGTCGGTGAACACCTTCTCCGCCGCGTGACACGTGGAGCAGCTCACGTCGCCGGTGGCACTGAAGCGCTTGTCTTCGAAAAGCCTGTCGCCCAGCGCGATTTTTTCCGGTGTCTGCGGATTGGCCGCCGGCACCGGAACTTCCGGCAGTCCCAGCGGTGCATCCGCCAGTGCCTGCCCGGCCAGGAGCAGGCCTGTCAGCATGAGGTAGCGCATCATTTCCCTCCCAGTTTTACTGGATGCTTCGTTACTGTTTCATCCTATGCCGCCGCTCTCATGCAGCGGAATACGTATATCCCTGTGACCGCGCCACTCACTCGAGTGGTCCGGATCCGCTGTCCGCACCGCAGTTGAAGACCACCAGCCCGTCGGCCCAGAAGATCTGCCCGGGCTGCAGGGTCCGGACATTCCGGTAGCCCGCCTCACCAAGACGCTCCTTGAGCGCCGCAGCCCGCTTGCCGGTCCGGCAGTAAACGACCAGCGGTGTGTCCCGATCCCCGGGCAGTGCGTCGAACGCGACGGCCGGGGCATCGTTAGGCAGGCTGACGGCTCCGCTGATGTGACCTGCAGCGAATTCGTCTTCGGATCGTGCATCGATGAGCAGGAAGCCGGTGGGGTTCGCCAGGTAGGTCAGCAGTTCCTGACGCGATACCTGTGGCCGGTCGGCGCCGTCTCCGGCCGAAACTGCTGCGGACGATGCGAGCGTCAGCAATCCGGTGAAGAGCAGCGCCGGGAGCGCGAGCGCCCCGCGTTGGAGTCCCTGCCTCATGGAACCGAAGCCTACGTGCCCTGTCCGCGATAGAGCCAATAGTTTTTCTCAAACACTTCGATTCACCCTGCCTATGCTGCCCCCAGGGAGCTCACAGCCGTCCCTCCCGCAGCTGTCCCACGGCGTGGTCAGCCGCCCGGGCGGTGAGCGCCATGTACGTCATCGATGGATTCACGCAGGAGGAAGAGACCATGGCAGAACCGTCAGTGACGAACAGGTTGGGCACATCGTGAGCCTGGTTGAAGGCATTCAGCACGGATTCGGACGGATCGTGGCCCATGCGCGCGGTCCCCATCTCGTGAATGCAGGACCCGCCGACCTTGCCGACATCGTAGGTCGTCACCTCCACCGCTCCCGCTGCACGCAGCATCTCCGCCGCATCGGTCTGAATCTGCCCGGTGATGGCCCTCTCGTTGTCGGACCAGGAGAAGTCGAACCGCACGAGCGGCATGCCGAACCGGTCCACCTTCGCAGGGTGCAGGCTCATGCGGTTTTCCCGGCGCGGCAGACACTCGCCGAAGCCGATCAGGTTCATCACCCAGGGGCCGGGCATGCGCAGCGAGGACTTGAACGCAGGGCCGAATCCAGGGGTGAGCCGGGCCATGGCCTGCCAGTCGAGGCGGGACGCGCCACCCTGGAAGCCGAATCCACGAACGAACGGCAGCGAATCGCCGGCATCGAGATTCCGGTACCGTGGGATGTAGATCCCGTTGGGGCGGGAACCCTGGGGATAGAACTCATCGAACCCGGCGAAGAGTCCGCGGGCGCCGGCGCCATAGGTGTGGTCCATCAGATAACGGCCAAGCACGCCGCTCGAGTTGGCAAGGCCTTCCGGGAAGGCGTCGCTTCTGGAATTGAGCAGGATCTGGGCGCTGCCGATGGTGGATGCACACAGGAACACCAGCCGCGCGGTCACGCGCCTCCGCTCCCGAGTCCTCGTGTTGACCACACGTACTCCGGTTACCCGCCCGAGCTCCGGATCGTAGTCCAGCCCTTCCACCAGAGTGTCCGCTTCCAGTGTCATGTTCCCCGTCGCCCGCGCGGCGGGCAGGGTCGAGCTCAGGCTGGAAAAATATGCCCCGACCGAGCAGCCCCGCTGACACGGCCCGCAGTAGTGGCAGACACCACGATCCGAATGAGGTAGTGGCTCGGTGAGCACCGCCACCCGGCCTATGGTCATCCGCCGTTCCGGGTAGGTTTCGGCAATGCGATCCCGCACGTGGCGTTCCACCACGTTGAGCTTCATGGGCTCGAGAAACTCGCCATCAGGAAGCTGCGGAAGGTCCTCCGGTTGCCCGCTGACGCCGATGAACCGCTCCACGTAGGCATACCAGGGCTCGATGTCCGCGTAACGTATGGGCCAGTCGATGCCAAAGCCGTCCGTCAGGTTGGCCTCGAAGTCCAGATCGCTCCAGCGGTACACCTGCCGGCCCCAGAGTATGGAGCGTCCGCCCGTGACGTCGGCACGCAGCCACTCGAACGGGTGTTCCGGATCGTAGTCATAGGGATTTTCCGCGTCGTTGTTCCAGAAATGACGCGTGTTCTCGTCGAATGCGTACGACGTGCTCTGAACGGGGTATTGCTCCCGGTACAGATCGCGGAGAGGCAGACCCCGGTACGGGGTATCCCACGCGGGACGATGCTCTCCCAAGTATCCGGCACCGTGCTCGAGCGGCTTGCCCCGTTCGAGCACCAGCGTCCTCAATCCCTTTTCCGAGAGCTCCTTGGCCGCCCAGCCTCCGCTGATGCCCGAGCCGACCACGATCGCGTCGAATTCATAGCCGCTCACCTCAGCGCACCCACTGCCGGCCGGACGCCGACAGCCGGGCGTCACCGTCATAGCGTCCCGGTATCGGCTGATACTCCAGCTCGGTGCCTGCCGCCAACTCGGACGTGTAGTAGCCGAGCACCGTCAGCTCCTTGAGTTTCAGATAGAACGGCAGCTCGCCGGATGCGGCGGGCGGCATGGCCAGCGCGGCCAGGGAAAGTCCCTCGGGGCCGCCTTCGCTGGGCGGCTCCAGCTCGGCCAGCAGGCGGGCCTGCTGAGCACGATCCAGATCGACGTAGGATACAGACCAGCGGCCCAGTGAATCCGCCTCCAGCCCTGCCAGGCCGTCGAGAAAAATCTGCCGTTCTGCCGGCGTGTACCAGTCCACCACCACCGAGTGAACGAACGCCGGTACGCCTGCCTGGATGGCACCGGGGGTATCCGTTTCGGGGATGATCATATCCGCCAGTGCGGCGATGATCTCGAGCTGCGGATCAGACAGGCTACCGCCGGTCGGAGGTGCGGACAGATCCGCGCCGGACTCGATTGCTCTTCGGCAGGAAGGTGAGAGACTCACGCCTGCTGCCAGACCCAGCGTCTTAAGCAGCGCGCGCCGATTGATGGCGGTGCTCATCTCCCTCCTCCCGGCTCCCTCCAAGCGAGAGTGGCATTATGACCGCCGCCGGAAGCGTCGGGAACCGGAAACGAAAAACGCCCGGTCCGCTGTCAGCAGGCCGGGCGCTCCGGTTTACGGACGCTCTGAGTCGCGGATTATCTTTCCGATACCTCGGCCGCTTCTTCGGTCACCTCTTCCGCGTAGTCGAGCTCTTCCTCTTCTACGCGCGGACGATCCACCAGTTCGATGTAAGCCATGGGTGCCGCGTCTCCCGGACGGAAGCCGCATTTCAGGATACGCGTGTAGCCGCCAGGCCGGTCCACGTAGCGCGGACCGATCTCCGTGAACAGCTTGCCCACCGCCGCCTTGCTCCGGGTGCGGGCGAAAGCCAGCCGGCGGTTGGCGACGGAGTCCGTCTTGGCCAGCGTGATCAACGGCTCGGCAACCCGACGCAGCTCCTTGGCCTTGGGCAGGGTCGTCTTGATCACCTCATGCTCGATGAGCGACGCCGCCATGTTCTTGAACATGGCCTGACGGTGAGAGCTGTTTCTGCTCAGCTGTCGTCCACTCTTGCGATGACGCATTGTTCTATTCCTCTGTTACTTCAGCCCCGGTCGCACTCAGTCGTCCGAGCGCAGGCTCGCCGGCGGCCAGTTTTCCAGGCGCATGCCGAGGGAAAGGCCACGGGAAGCCAGCACGTCCTTGATCTCCGTCAGGGACTTCTTGCCGAGGTTCGGCGTCTTCAGCAGCTCCACTTCCGTGCGCTGAATGAGATCGCCGATGTAGTAGATGTTTTCTGCCTTTAGACAGTTGGCGGAACGCACCGTGAGCTCCAGGTCGTCTACCGGCCGGATCAGGATCGGATCGATCTCGTCTTCCTTCTCCTCGACCTGCACCTGAGTGTCGCCCTCGAGGTCCACGAACACCGCCAGCTGCTGCTGGAGGATCGTGGCTGCGCGACGGATGGCGTCTTCAGGATTGATGGTCCCGTTGGTCTCCAGGTCCAGAATCAGCTTGTCCAGGTCCGTACGCTGCTCCACACGGGCGCTTTCGACGCTGTACGAAACGCGCCTCATCGGGCTGTAGGTGGCGTCAAGGCGCAGCACGCCGATCGGCCGGCTCTCCTCTTCGTCTTCTTCCAGGTTGTCCACCGGCACATAACCACGGCCGCGGGTCACGCGCGCCTCGATCCGGATCGCACCGTTGTCGTTCAGCGTGCAGATGACGTGATCGGGGTTGGCGATCTCCACGTCCTGGGTCAGCTGGAAGTCACCGGCCGTCACCTGGCCGGCACCATCCTTGGACAGGCTGATGATGGCCTCGTCCTGGTTGTGCAGGACGGCCGCAATGCCCTTCAGATTCAGCAGGATGTCGATCACATCCTCCTGAACCCCTTCGATGGTGCTGTACTCATGCAGGACACCGTCGATCTGAACCTCGGTGATCGCGCAGCCGGGCATGGACGACAGCAGAATCCTGCGCAGGGTGTTGCCCAGCGTGTGTCCGAACCCGCGCTCCAGCGGTTCCAGGGTGACGCGCGCACGCGTCTTGGCGATCTCCTGGACGTCGATGTGGCGAGGTGTCAGAAACTCTGTAACGGACTGTGCCATGTGATTTCGTTCTCCTTGAGCCTGCTTACTTGGAGTAGAGCTCGACAATGAGGTTTTCGTTGATTTCCGAGGGCAGCTCCACCCGGTCCGGAAAACGCCGGAATACGCCTTCCATCTTCGTGGGATCCACGTCGACCCACTCCACCGGTGCACGCTGACTGGCCAGTTGCAGCGCCGCCTGAATCCGGAGTTGTCCGCGGGATTTCTCGGCCACGGAAACGACGTCCTCCGGGGACACCTGGTAGGACGGAATGTTCACCGACTGTCCGTTGACCAGGATCGCGCGGTGGGACACCAGCTGACGCGACTCGGAGCGGGTCGAGCCGAAACCCATCCGGTAGACCACGTTGTCCAGTCGCGACTCGAGGAGGCGCAGCAGGTTTTCGCCCGTCGCGCCCCGCTGCCGGTCCGCCCGCTTGTAATAGTTGCGGAACTGCTTTTCGAGCACGCCGTAGATCCGACGCACCTTCTGCTTCTCCCGCAGCTGAACCGCGTAATCGGACAGACGCGTCCGACGCGCACCGTGCTGGCCGGGCGGATTGTCGATCCGGCACTTTGAGTCGATCGGGCGCACGCCGCTCTTGTGGTACAGATCCGTACCTTCGCGACGCGCCAGTTTGAGTTTGGGTCCTATGTATCGGGCCATTCCCTACCTCTGTCTTTCTCTTGCGGCTCGAACCCGCGGTTAAACCCGCCGTTTTTTCGGCGGCCGACAGCCGTTGTGCGGGATCGGCGTAACGTCGGAAATACTGTTGATCTTCAGACCCGCGGCATTGAGTGCTCTTACTGCTGATTCACGACCGGGGCCGGGGCCCTTGACCAGCACGTCCACACTCTTCATGCCGTTTTCCACGGCCGTGGTGGACGCTTTCTCACAGGCGACCTGAGCGGCGAAGGGCGTGCTCTTCCGACTGCCCCGGAAGCCGGAGCCGCCACTGGTCGCCCAGCACACCGTGTTGCCCTGGCGGTCGGTGATCGTAATGATCGTGTTGTTGAACGAGGCGTGGATGTGGGCTACGCCATCCACCACGATTCGCTTGGTTCCCTTTTTCTCTGCCATTCTTTACTTCCTGATGGGGCGGCGGGGGCCTTTACGGGTCCGCGCGTTGGTGCGCGTACGCTGGCCGCGTACCGGCAGCCCACGACGATGACGGATACCCCGGTAGCAGCCCAGGTCCATGAGGCGCTTGATCGCCATGTTCTTCTCACGACGCAGATCGCCTTCGACACTCATCTTGGAGATCTCGTTGCGGATCGCGTCGAGCTTGTCCTCAGGCAGATCCTGGATTTTCGCGCGCGGGTCGACGCCAACGGCGTCACAGATTTTTGCCGCGGTAGTGCGACCGATACCGAAGATATAGGTCAGCGAGATGCCCGCGTGCTTGTTGTCTGGGATATTGATACCGGCAATACGTGCCATGCGTTTAAGCTCCTGTTTTCCCTGACGCCGTTAACCCTGGCGCTGCTTGTGGCGGGGTTCCGCGCTGCAGATCACCCTCACGACACCGTTGCGCCTGATGATCTTGCAGTTCCGACACATCTTCTTGACTGATGCTCTGACTTTCATGTTTTTACCTCTTCGAACGCCCCGGGCTCCCGTTACCGGACACGGGCGTTTCGGCCGTATCCCTTCAGATTCGATTTTTCCATCAGCTTGGCGTACTGGCTGGACATCAGGTGCGACTGCACCTGGGACATGAAGTCCATGGCCACCACGACGACGATGAGCAGCGCCGTGCCACCAAGCTGAAAAGTGACGTTGAACGCTACGATCATGAACTCGGGCAGCAGGCACACCGCGGTCACGTACAAAGCACCGAACACAGTCAGCCGGGTGATCACATCATCGATGTACTTGGCCGTCTGCTGACCCGGACGGATACCGGGCACGTACGCGCCCTGGCGCTTCAGATTGTCGGCAACGTCCTTCGGATCGAACATGATGGCCGTGTAGAAAAAGCTGAAAAAGATGATGCCGCCGGCAAACAGCAGGATGTACAGCGGCTGTCCGGGAGACAGCACCAGCGCAATCTGCTGCAGCCAGTCCATACCCGGCGAGTTGCCGAACCACTGCGCCATGGACGCCGGCGCGAGCAGCAGGCTCGATGCGAAGATGGCGGGAATCACACCGGCCATATTGATCTTCAGCGGCAGGTGCGAGCTCTGCCCCTGGTAGACGCGTCTACCCTGCTGACGCTTGGCATAGTTCACCGTGATGCGCCGTTGGCCGCGTTCGACGAACACCACCAGACCGACGATGACGATGGCCAGAAAGGCGATGGCCAGCAGCGCGATGATGTTGATGTCACCCTGACGTGCCGCTTCGAAGGACCGGCCGATGGCGGCCGGGAACCCGGAGACGATCCCCGAGAAAATGATCAGAGAGATTCCGTTACCCACGCCACGCTCGGTGATCTGCTCACCCAGCCACATCATGAACAGCGCGCCGGTGACCAGCGTGGTGGTCGCCACGAACAGAAACGAGAAGCCGGGTGTGAAAGCCAGACCCTGATTGGCCATGGTGACGGACAGCGAGGTGCCCTGTACGAGTGCGATCAGCAGCGTCCCATAACGGGTGTACTGTGTGATCTTGCGACGCCCGGACTCGCCTTCCTTGCGCAGCTGCTGCAGGCTCGGATACATCATGGACATCAGGTTCATGATGATGCTCGACGTGATGTAGGGCACGACGCCCAGCGCGAGAATACTCATGCGCTGCAGCGCACCGCCGGAGAACATGTTGAACAGGTCGAGGATGCCGCCCTGCTGCTGACCAAACAGCGCCGCCAGCCGCTCCGGATTGATTCCGGGCACAGGGATGTGCGTGCCGGCCCGATAGACGAGCAGCGCGGTGAGCACGAACAGCAGCCGGTTGCGGAGCTCCGTGAGCCCCGCTGCCGCGCCTGCGAGTTGTCCGGCGTTGGTTGCCATCAGTCTTCTACCTTGCCTCCGGCGGCTTCGATTGCGGAGCGTGCACCCCGGGTCACACCCAGCCCTTTCACGGTTACCGCCCGCTTGAGCTCACCGGAAAGAATGACCTTGGCGCGCTTCATGTTCCGCGACACCAGATTGGCGGCTTTCAGTGCCTCCATGTCGACAACGTCTGCCGCCATGCCTTCGAGCTCATCCAGCCGGATTTCCGTCGTGGTCAGGCCCACGCGGGAACGGAAGCCGAATTTCGGCACCCGCTGCTTGAGGGGCTGCTGACCGCCTTCGAAGCCGGGGCGTACACCACCGCTCTTACGGGCCTTCTGACCCTTCTGACCGCGAGCGGAGGTCTTTCCCCAGCCCGAGCCCGGGCCACGGCCGACGCGGCGCTTCACCTTCTTGGCGCCCGTTGCCGGGCCGAGGGTGTTCAGGCGCATGCTCACTCTCCTTCCACGCGCAGCAGATAGTTGACGCGGCTGATCATGCCGCGAACGGCTGGGGTGTCCTCCACCTCCACCGTATGACCGATGCGGCGCAGGCCCAGGCCAGCGACACAGGCCCTGTGCTTCTTCAGCCGACCGGCCGGGCTTTTGATCAACGTCACGCGAATCGACTTTTCACTCATGACTGCTGCTACCTTAAATACTGCTCTTGTCCGTTGAACGGTCAGGCCGCACTGATTTCCGCTGCGGTCTTCCCACGCTTGGCCGCGACGGACTCGGGAGAGCGCAAGCTCTTCAACGCGTCGAATGTGGCCCGCACGACGTTCACCGGATTGGTGGATCCGTAGCACTTTGCCAGCACGTTGTGCACGCCGGCCGCTTCCAGAACCGCCCGCATGGTGCTTCCGGCAATAACTCCGGTACCTTCCGAAGCCGGCTGCATGTAGACCTTCGAGGCTCCATGCCGGCCGACCACCGGATACCAGATCGTCGAACCGTTCAGCTCCACATCGACGATGTTCCGGCGCGCAGCCTGCATCGCCTTCTGAATCGCCAGCGGGACCTCCCGTGCCTTACCCCGACCGAAGCCCACGCGCCCATCGCCGTAGCCGACCACGGTCAGCGCGGTGAAACCGAAAATGCGGCCACCTTTCACGACCTTGGCCACCCGGTTCACCTGAACCAGTTTCTCGACCAGGCCTTCTTCCTGAATCTCGTCGGTATATGCCATGCCTTAAAACTCCAATCCGCCTGCACGCGCCGCATCGGCCAGTGCTTTCACCCGACCGTGGAATTTGTAACCCGAACGGTCGAACGCGACAGCGGACACACCGGCAGCCTTCGCCCGTTCGGCGATCAGCTCGCCGACACGGCCGGCGGCTTCGACGTTGCCAGTGCTCCCACCACGCAGGCTCTTGTCCAGTGTGGACGCGGACGCCAGCACGCGATCGCCCTCCGGGGCGATGACCTGTGCGTAGATGTGCTTTGGCGTGCGGTGCACCGAAAGCCGCACGGCCTGCAGCTCCCGCATTTTCGCCCTACCGCGGCGTGCTCTCTTGAGGCGCGCTGCTTTCTTGTCCATCTCTGTTACCTGTACCGAATTACTTCTTCTTGGCTTCCTTGCGCCTCACGCGTTCGTTCGCGTAACGCACACCCTTGCCCTTGTAGGGCTCCGGAGGCCGGAACCCGCGGATCTCTGCAGATACCTGACCCACGAGCTGGGCATCCACACCGGAGACCACGATCTCGGTCTGGCTCGGCGTTTCCGCCGAAATGCCCTCCGGCAGCTGATAGGCTACCGGGTGCGAGAAGCCGAGCTGCAGGTTCAGGGTCTTGCCCTGGGCCTGAGCCCGGTAGCCGACGCCCTGCAGCTGCAGACGACGCTCGAAGCCGCTCGAGACACCGGTCACCATGTTGCTGACCAGCGCCCGCGTGGTGCCCGACAGCGCCTTGGCCTGCTTGCTCGAGCCCTTCGCCTTGAAGGTCAGCCTGCCTTCCGTTTCTTTGACCTCAACGTCCGGATGAATGTCCATGTTCAGGGAGCCCTTGCCACCCTTGACGCTGATACGCTGCCCGTCGACCTTCACCTCGACGCCGGAAGGCACATTCACCGGATTGTTCGCGATACGAGACATCTCAATATCCTCGTCAAAACACCGTGCAGACGACTTCGCCGCCCACGCCGGCTGCTCTGGCTGCCCGGTCGGTGAGCAGGCCTCTGTTCGTGCTGACGATGGCCACACCCAGCCCTCCACGGACTTTCGGCAGGTCCTCGCATTCCTTGTAAACCCGCAGGCCCGGCCTGCTCACGCGGGAGATCTCCTCGATGACCGGAGCACCGTTGTGATACCGCAGGGCGACGTGGAGCAGCGCTTTAACGTCACCCTCGACCGTGAAGTCCTCGATATAACCTTCGTCCTTCAGCACCTCGCAGATGGCGACCTTCATTTTCGAACTCGGCATGCTCACATCCGGGTGGTTCGCGGACTGCGCGTTCCGGATGCGGGTGAGCAGGTCTGCGACGGGATCTTGCATCGACATGTCGACTCTCCTGCTTACCAGCTCGCCTTGACCAGGCCCGGTACGTCACCGCGCATGGCTGCTTCGCGAAGTTTGTTCCTGCCCAGACCGAACTTGCGGTAGACCCCGTGGGGTCTGCCCGTCTGACCGCAGCGCCGCTGCTGACGCACGGGACTCGCATCCCGCGGCAGGTTCTGCAGCTTCAGCTGTGCATCCCAGCGATCCTCGTCGCTGGCGTTCCTGTCGTTGATGATCGCCTTGAGCGCTGCGCGCTTGGCCGCATACTTGGCCACGGTCTTGGCGCGCTTCTTTTCCCGCTCCATCATCGAGGTCTTAGCCATTGTCTTAAGTCTTCCTAGTTCCTGAACGGAAAGTTGAACGCCCGCAGAAGGGCGAGACCTTCCTCGTTGCTTCGCGCCGTCGTCGTAATCGCGATGTCCAGACCACGGATCTTGTCGATCTTGTCGTAGTCGATCTCCGCGAACACGATCTGCTCCGAAATACCCATGGAGAAATTGCCGCGTCCATCGAACGAACGGGGATTCAGCCCACGGAAATCCCGCATTCTGGGGATCGCGACGTCGATCAACCGCTCAACGAAGTCGTACATGCGCGCTCGACGCAGCGTCACTTTGCAGCCGTTCGGAAAGCCGGCCCGGATCTTGAATCCGGCCTCGGACTTGCGCGCGTTCTGGATCACCGGCTTCTGCCCGGCGATGAGCGTCATGTCACTGACCGCGCTGTCCATGATCTTCCGGTCGGCGATCGCCTCGCCCACGCCCATGTTCAGCGTGATCTTTTCCAGCCTGGGTACCCGCATGATGTTGTCCAGTCCGAGCTCCTTCTGGAGCTGAGGCCTGATCTCATCGAGGTAACGTTGGTGTAAGTTAGCCATCTCTACAGAACCGTGTTCAGTCGATTACTTTGTCTGTTGATTTGAAGAACCGGACCTTCTTGTCGCCGTCCATACGGATTCCAACCCGGTCCGCCTTCCCCGTTTCGTTGTTCCAGATCGCCACGTTCGACAGGTCGATCGGGGCTTCCTGCTCGACGATGCCGCCGCGCTGGCCGACGTTCGGATTCGGGCGCTGGTGCTTCTTCACCAGATTGACACCGGCCACCAGCAGGCGACCGCCGTCGAGCACTTTCAGCACGTCACCGCGCTTGCCTTTGTCACGGCCGGCAATCACTACCACTTCGTCGTCTTTCTTTATCTTCAACATGTTCGTATTCCGGGCGGTTGTTTGTTCCAGTTTGCTCAGCGTCTGTTTCTCGATCCGGCACGTTCAAGGTCGTTTCACTTGAGCTACTACGACGCCTTGGAGCTGTTCTACCGTTCGTTCTGGAGCTAATAACCTACCTCTTCCTTTCGTTTCGGCTCAGAGGACCTCGGGGGCCAGCGAGACGATGCGCATGAAATTTTCTGTGCGCAGTTCCCGGGTGACCGGCCCAAAGATCCGTGTACCGACCGGCTGGTTCTGCTGATTGAGCAGCACGGCCGCATTCTGGTCGAAGCGGATCACCGAGCCGTCGGGGCGACGCACACCCTGACGTGTGCGCACCACGATCGCATTCATCACCTGGCCTTTCTTGACGCGGCCGCGCGGAATTGCTTCCTTCACCGTGACCTTGATGATGTCGCCGATACCCGCATAGCGCCGATGAGAGCCGCCGAGCACCTTGATGCACTGCACACGTCGGGCTCCGCTGTTGTCAGCGACGTCCAGCATGGTTTCTGTCTGAATCACCGCTTATACCTCGCGCGCTTTCTCGTCGATGCTCTTCAGCACCCACGTCTTGGTTCTGGACAACGGCCGACATTCCGCCACCGTGACGGTGTCGCCGATCCCGCAAGCGTTCTCTTCGTCGTGCGCATGAACCTTGGAGGAGCGGCGGATGATCTTTCCGTAAACCGGGTGCTGCACCCTGCGCTCGACCAGCACCGTGATGGTCTTGTCCATCCTGTTGCTGACGACGGTACCGGTAACGGTACGGGTCACTTTTTCTGCTGCGCTGGCCTGATCTGTCTCAGCCATTTCGCTTCTCCTGAATCAGCGTCTTCACACGGGCGATGTCCTTGCGTGCCTCCTTCAGAAGATGCACCTGACCAAGCTGCCCCGATGCCTTCTGCATGCGTAGATGGAACTGGTCCTTACGCAGCCTGAGCAGCTCGTCGTTCAGCTCACGTTCGCTCTTTTCTCTCAGCTCTTTCACGTCAGCACTCATCGTTACATCACCGTGCGCTTGACGAAGGCGGTCTTGAACGGCAGCTTGGCTGCCGCGAGCCGGAACGCGTCGCGCGCGGTCTCCTCGGTCACACCTTCCATCTCGTAAATCACCCGGCCGGGCTGGATCTGGCATACCCAGTACTCCACGCCGCCCTTTCCTTTGCCCTGACGGACTTCCAGGGGCTTCTTCGTTATCGGCTTATCGGGGAACACGCGGATCCAGATCTTTCCACCCCGCTTCACGCGACGCGTCATAGCCCGACGACCCGCCTCGATCTGCCGTGCTGTCATCCGTCCGCGACCGAGCGATTTCAGGCCGTACTCACCGAAGCTGACCTTGCCGCCACGCAGGGCCAGGCCGCGGTTGCGACCTTTCTGCTGCTTTCGGAATTTTGTTCTTTTCGGTTGAAGCATGACTTAACCCTGTGCCGCCGCCTGGCCACGGTCCTCACCGGAGCCGATGACCTCGCCTTTGAATACCCAGACCTTGATGCCGAGAATCCCGTACGTGGTCTTGGCTTCCCAGGTCGCATAGTCGATGTCCGCACGCAGCGTATGGAGCGGTACACGCCCTTCGTGATAGACCTCCGAGCGCGCAATCTCGGCACCGCCGAGTCGGCCGGCAACCCGCACCTTGATACCCTCGGCGCCAAGCCGCATGGCGTTCTGGATCACCCGGCGCATAGCCCGGCGGAACTGAACCCGACGTTCGAGCTGCTGAGCCACGTTCTGAGCCACCAGCAGGGCATCGAGCTCCGGCTTGCGGATTTCCTCGATGTTGATGTGCACCGGCACACCCATGATCCTCGACACCTCTCCACGCAGGCGCTCGACGTCTTCGCCCTTCTTGCCGATCACGATTCCAGGTCGCGCCGTGTGAATGGTGATACGCGCCGTCTGCGCGGGGCGCTCGATGTCGATCCTGGATACCGAAGCCTGTGACAACCGGTTACGAAGGTATTCACGCACCTCCAGGTCGTTGAGCAGGTACTGCGGATAGTTCTTCTTGTCCGCGTACCACACCGAAGTGTGATCCTTGACGATGCCCAGGCGGATGCCGGTGGGATTAACTTTCTGACCCATGCTTCTTCCTACTCGTCCGTGACCGTCACGGTAATGTGGCTGGACCGCTTGAAGATCCGATCCGCTCGACCCTTGGCCCGCGGCTTGATCCGCTTCATGGTCATGCCCTCGTTCACGAAGATCTCCGAGACTTTCAGCTCGTCGATATCTGCGCCTTCGTTGTTTTCCGCATTGGCGATTGCCGATTCCAGCACCTTGCGGACCAGCGGAGCGCCTTTCTTGGTGGAAAAGTTGAGAATGTCGAGTGCATCTGCCACCGGTTTGCCACGGACCTGATCCACGACCAGCCGGGCCTTCTGGGCAGAGATTCTCAGTCTTTTCGCTGTTGCACTAACTTGCACTTTTCTTTCTCCGGACACGCTCGGCGTTGTTTCACTTGAGTTACTACGACGCCTTAGAGCTGTTGTTCCTTTTTTCCTTCCGGACACGCTCGACGTTGTTTCACTTGGGTTACTACGACGCTTTAGAGCTGTTGTTCCGTTTGTTCCTCGATCTTCTGGGCCGCTCAGCGGCCTCAACTGTTCCTATTCCTATCTTTTTGCCTTCCTGTCGCCGGCGTGACCGCGGTAAGTGCGGGTCGGCGCGAATTCGCCCAGCTTGTGCCCGACCATGTCTTCGTTGATCACGACCGGGACGTGCTGACGCCCGTTGTGAATGGCGATGGTCAGACCAACCATGTCGGGTACCACCATGGACCGCCTCGACCAGGTCTTGATCGGTCGCCGGTCGTTGGTCGCAGCCGCCTGCTCTACCTTCTTCATGAGGTGCAGGTCGACAAACGGACCTTTGTGCAGCGATCTGGGCATGCTTATCTCCTACCTCTGCGACGGACGATGAGTTTGTCCGTACGCTTGTTGCTGCGGGTCTTGTAGCCCTTCGTCGGCATCCCCCAGGGGGAGACCGGATGCCGCCCGCCAGACGTCTTACCCTCGCCGCCACCGTGCGGGTGATCCACCGGGTTCATGGCTACGCCGCGTACCGTCGGACGCTTGCCGCGCCAGCGCACCGCACCTGCCTTGCCCAGAGAGCGCAGGTTGTGCTCGCTGTTGCCTACTTCGCCCAGAGTCGCCCGACAGTCGGCCAGCACACGGCGCATTTCGCCCGAACGGAGTCGAAGCGTCGCGTAGCTGCCTTCCCGGGCCACCAGCTGACACGAGGATCCGGCACTGCGCACCAGCTGCGCACCTTTACCCGGCTTGAGCTCCACGCAATGGATCACGCTGCCGAGCGGAATGTTGCGCAGCGCCATGGCATTGCCCGCGCGGATGGGCGCGCTACCGCCGCTCATCAGCTCGTCACCCTCTGCAACATCACGCGGAGCAACGATGTAGCGACGCTCCCCGTCTGCGTATCGGAGCAGCGCCAGGTTGGCACTCCGATTCGGGTCATACTCGAGACGTTCGACAACGGCCGGAATCGAATCCTTGTCACGCCGGAAGTCGACCAGCCGGTAGTGACGCTTGTGGCCGCCACCGCGGTGACGGGTGGTGATCCGGCCGGCGTTGTTCCTGCCGCCCGACTTGTTCTTGCTGCGCAGCAGCGCCTTGTGCGGCTTGCCTCGATGCAGCTCCGGATTGACGACCTTGACGACAAACCGACGTCCCGCCGAGGTGGGTTTCGCTTTAACTACAGCCATCTGTCTAGTCCGTTACCATGTAGTCGAGTTCCTGGCCGTCGGCCACGCTCACGTAGGCCTTCTTCCAGTCTTTCTTCCGGGTCACGCCGCGGAACGTTCGTTTCTGTTTGCCCTTCACGTTGACCGTGGTGACCTTGTCCACAGAGACGCCGAACAGCTTCTCCACGGCTTCCTTGATCTCCGCCTTGGTGGCATCTCTCGCGACCTTGAAGCCGTACTGATTGCTCTTCTCTCCCTGGATCGCCACTTTCTCGGAAAAGTGCGGCTCGAGCAGAACCGTGTAAACACGTTCGGGGTTCATACCAGCGCCTCCTCCAGTTTCTTGAGCGCACCCACCGTCATCAGCACCTTGTCGTGCGACAGCAGACTCACGGGATCGACGCCTTGAACATCACGCACGTCGACGTACTTGAGGTTGCGCGCAGCCAGGTAGAGGTTCTCGTCCACCTCGTCGGTGACGATCAGAACGTTCTTGAGGTCGAACTTCTTCAGCTGCTCGAGCAGGCCCTTGGTCTTCGGTGCGTCCACCGAGAACGAGCCGCAGGCTACGAGGCGATCCTGGCGGATCAGCTCCGAGAGGATGCACTGCAGCGCGCCGCGATACATCTTCCGGTTGACCTTCTGGCTGTGATCCTGCGGCCGGGCCGCAAACGTCACGCCGCCCCCACGCCAGATCGGGCTGCGGATCGAGCCCGCACGCGCACGGCCGGTTCCCTTCTGACGCCAGGGTTTACGCCCGCCGCCGCTGACTTCGGAACGGTTCTTCTGCGCCCGGGTGCCCTGACGCGCGCCGTGCATGTACGCCACCACGACCTGGTGGACCAGCGCCTCGTTAAACTCTCGCCCGAACGCGGCTTCGGAAATCTCCACGCTGCCGTCGTTGGTTGCCAAGTTCAGGTTCATCTATTCGTCTTCCTCAAAGCATCCTGAGTTCAGCTCTCGCCGGACTCAGGCCTTCACCGCTGGACGGATGTAAACATCACCACCTGCCGGTCCCGGCACCGCACCTTTGACCAGCAGGAGATTTCTTTCGGTGTCCACCCGGACCACTTCCAGGTTCTGCGCGGTCACCTTCACGTTGCCCAGATGACCGGACATCTTCTTACCCTTGAACACCCGACCGGGCGTCTGGTTCTGGCCGATGGAGCCGGGCACCCGGTGAGAGATGGAGTTGCCGTGGGTGGCGTCCTGACCTTTGAAATTCCACCGCTTGATGGTGCCGGCGTAGCCCTTGCCCTTGGATACGCCACGGACGTCGACCTTCTGACCGGGTTCGAACTGGCTGACCGTGATCTCGCCACCCACCTCGATGCCTTCCGGCAGCGCGTCGACGCGGAACTCCCAGAGGCCCCGACCGGCAGCCACGCTGGCCTTCGCATACTGTCCGGCGATGGGTTTCGGAACGCGGTTCTGCTTGGCTTCGCCAGCGGTGACCTGCACGGCCGAGTAACCGTCGGTCTCCGGCGTCTTCACCCGGGTGACCCGATTCGGTGTCACCTCGATCACCGTCACCGGCACGGACACGCCTTCTTCGGTGAAGACGCGCGTCATGCCGCTTTTTCTACCTACAAGACCGATCGCCATTGTCTTTCTCTGTCCAACTCTTCAGGCCGGTTTCCGGCCGTTCCGGATCCTTTCCCTGCGGAAGGATCCTCATTTCGAAGATGCCAAAACCGTTTACCTGCTTCCCTACCCCCCTTTTTCGGTTCAGGGCAGACGCCGGTAAACGGTCGGTTTTCGTCACTGGCTCCCTATCGGAGCCTTGTCGGGCCGGGCAGTCTGACACCGGCAAAAAAAGCGCCGGTCCATTGGACCGGCGCTTCGTAATCAGTTCAGGCTGATCTGTACTTCCACACCGGCTGCCAGATCGAGCTTCATCAGCGCATCCACCGTTTTCTCAGTGGGCTCGACGATGTCCAGCATGCGTTTATGGGTGCGGATCTCGTACTGATCGCGCGCGTCCTTGTTCACGTGCGGGGAAATCAGCACGGTGAAGCGCTCCTTACGGGTCGGCAGCGGGATAGGACCTTTCACCTGGGCACCCGTGCGCTTTGCCGTGTCGACGATCTCCTGGGTCGATACGTCAATTAGCTTGTGATCAAACGCCTTCAGGCGTATGCGAATGCGCTGGTTCTGCACCCAAGAGACTCCGACAAATCCTCATGTATATAAATCCCGAACCCGCGATGAGTACTGTTTCTGGCGGTTATTCAGGACGACCCGCGACGTGCTTGCGCCGCTGTCACGCCATTTACTGCCCGGTATTCCGGGCGGTCCCCGCGGCGTGAACGCACCTCCGGTAGAACCGGCGGTGAAAAAGAGGCGCGAATAATACAGATCGGTTTTGTGACAGGCAACTGTTTCGCGGGGGTTTTTCTGAAGCTGCAGCTGGGTATTGCGGCGGGTGCTGGTGGAGGGACCGTCGCCGGCCAGGGTGACGGAGGCAATTCGCATGAGGAGTTCGCGGAGCGAACTCCCTCGGGCGCAGAGCGGACACGGATGTCGGTCCGCCTCCGGCGGACCCAGCGCGTCCCGAACCAATGCCCGCCGGAATGGCCAGCAGGACGGACTGAGACGCCCACGGAAACGGTTGCCTGTTCCAATGAAAAACGGCGGGACAACCCGCCGTTTCTCAGTTCCGATCTGCGGTCAGCTTTGTTGCTGACCGATCGATGAGGTCACTCCTTGATGGCGGTCACGACACCGGCGCCGACGGTTCTGCCGCCTTCGCGGATGGCGAAACGCTGGCCTTCCTCCATCGCGATCGGGCTGATCAGCGTCACCGTCATGTTCACGTTGTCGCCCGGCATCACCATCTCGA
>QJYB01000062.1 GCA_003247835.1 Gammaproteobacteria bacterium
GAGTTGTCCCCCACTACTGGGCATATTCCTACGCGTTACTCACCCGTCCGCCACTGTACTCACACCCGAAGGTGCTTTCTCGTTCGACTTGCATGTATAAGGCGTGCCGCCAACGTTCAATCTGAGCCATGATCAAACTCTTCAGTTTAATGAAGATTGTTTCTGCGAAACTGGTCCGCCGGTTTCACCCGACATTCCATACTGCTTTCGCGGAAACGGATATCAAAGTCATGCTCAATGAATCACGAGTGTTTACTCGTTCTTCACGGTCATCACGCTTGATCAACGTGACTCCACCAGTGAATTACAAGCACCCACACGAATGGCTTGTTCAGTATTTGATTGTTAAAGAGCGGCCCTGAACGTGGGTTCTTTTTAGGGTACCCCAGGGCAAGGGCTGCGTATTATACGCAGGCGCCTATGCCTGGCAAGCCGCTTCTGGAAATATTTTTCCGATGGGCCGAAACGCCCGGAATCACTGTCTTTGAGCCGAATTTCGAACGATCAGATGCCAGTTTTTCTTGCCCCGGCGCAGCAGATAAAAACGTCCGTACAGGGCATCCGAGAAGTCCAGTTCCGCCTCCGGATCCTCGGCCACCACACCGTTGATCCGCACCCCTTTGCTCGCCACCAGCTTGCGCGCCTGACCACGTGACGGCGCGAGGCCAGCCTCGGCCAGCACATTCGCCAGCACCACGGATGCATCGCTGATCAGCGTCGAATCCATCCCGTCCTGGGTGAGCTGCGCCAGGTCGTCTTCGGTCAGCGTGTCGATGGAGCCGCTGAACAGCGCCTCCGTGATGCGCTGTGCCGATGCCAGCGCGGCGTCGCCATGCAGCATCCGCGTGACCTCTACCGCCAACGTCTTCTGCGCCAGACGCTCCCCCGGTGAGTCCGCGAACCGGCTCATCACCGAGTAGATCTCGGTGAGCGGCAGGAATGTGAAGGTTTTCAGGAATCGCTCGACGTCCGCATCTGCCGTGTTCAACCAGAACTGGTAGAAGGCGTATGGCGATGTGCGCGTGGGATCCAGCCAGACCGCACCGGCAGCCGTCTTGCCGAATTTGGTGCCGTCCGCCTTGGTGACCAGCGGCACCGTCAGCGCAAAGGCTTCGCGGCTCAACTTCCGCCGGACCAGGTCCATTCCGGAGATGATGTTGCCCCACTGGTCGGAGCCACCGACCTGCACGGAACAACCGTGCCGCTCAGCAAGCTCGGCGAAGTCCATGGCCTGCAGCAGCATGTAGCTGAACTCCGTATACGATATGCCCTGGTCGGCCCGGCCGAGGCGCGCCTTGACCGATTCCCGCTGGATCATGGTATTAACAGAAAAATACTTGCCTATATCACGCAGAAACGGAATGACACCGAGGCCGGCGGTCCAATCCAGATTGTTCTCGATGATGGCAGCGTTGTTGCCTTCGAAGCTGACCAGCGCCTCGACCTGGCCGCGGATCCGTTCCACCCAGCCTGCCACGACGTCGGTCTGGTTCAGAGAGCGCTCGTCCGCACGCCCTGACGGGTCTCCGATCAGCCCGGTGGCACCTCCGAGCAGCAGAATGGGCCGGTGGCCGTGCTGCTGGAACCGGCGCAGCGTCAGCAGCGGGACCAGGTTACCGATGTGCAGGCTGTCCGCCGTTGGATCGAATCCGCAGTAGACGGTACGGGAAGCGCCTTCCAGGTGCGCCGACAGCGCTTTCTCGTCCGACACCTGGGCCATCAGCCCCCGCGCCTTCAGCTCTTCGATGAGTGCCTTACCCATGATTCGGATCCTGCCTGTGCCGGCGTGTCCTGTGGAAAGACGCGCACCATATCAAATCGGTTTTGACAGACAAGCACAGGCAGGATGTGGCACACGCCACATCCGCCGGTCTGCAGGGTTTTCAACGGCCCGCAAATCCATATACTGGATCGACGGCAACCTGACCGAGCCGAGAAACGGGCCGTAAGCCCCGGATATACAACCGATTATTACGGCGCTTTCAACCGGAGATCCGTCCGGTGGTCAGGCAGGTTTAAGAAGGACATAAAACTGTCGTGAGGTTTCCCAGAACACATCTGGTCCTGGTCGCCCTGATCAGTCTGGGCCTGGCTTCGTTCGTGGTCGCAAAATTCCGGGAGGACGACGCGGCCGATCGCTTCACGACGGATTCCGTGCTGGAGAACATTCCGGAGCAGCCGCTGACCGGTCCCATTCCGGAAGGTGAGGCTGAGCTTCCGCTGGCCGTCGAGATACTGCCCGAGCCTGAGCCAGTCATACCGGCGCTGACCGAGAAGACCCGCGTCGTGAAGCCCGGAGACAGTCTCGCGCGCATCTTCACCAGCCTCCAGATTCCCGCTCGGGAACTCAAACTTCTGGAGCAGACGAAACCGCACGGCCAGCGGCTGCACGACATCTATCCCGGCCATACCTTCACATTCACCGTGAATGGCAACAACGAGATCATCAAGCTCAATTACTCTCCGAGCCCGCTGGAGACACTGGCGTTCGAACGCGCCGGAGACGGATTCATCAGCCGAGACGTTCAGCGCGAGCCGGAAGTTCAGACGGCTTACAAGCATGCCACCATAGACAGCAGCCTTTTCGTGGCGAGCCAGCGCGCCGGACTCGATGATTCGCTGACCATGCGGCTGGCGCAGATCTTCCAGTGGGACATCGACTTCGTGCTCGACATCCGCAAGGGCGACGAGTTCTACGTGCTCTTCGAAGAGCGCTATCTGGACGACAAGTTCATAGGCTACGGCGACATCCTGGCCGCAGAGTTCATCAACCAGAATCAGTCGTACCGCGCGGTGCGCTATCAGGACGAGGAGGGCCACAGCGGCTTCTTCAATCCGGACGGCAAGAACATGCGCAAGGCTTTCCTGCGCGCACCGGTGGAGTTCTCGAGGATCAGCTCGAACTTCAACCTGCGACGCATGCATCCGCTCTACAACCGGTCAATGCCCCACCGTGGTATCGACTACGCCGCGCCGACGGGCACACCGATCCTCGCCGCTGGCGACGGCCGTATTCAGGCGGCGTCGAAAAGCGCTGCCAACGGCAACTACATCGTTCTGCAGCACGGTGAGCAGTTCGTCACCAAGTACCTGCACCTGTCCCGATTCGCCCGGGGTATCCGCGCCGGCAGTCGGGTGGAGCAGGGGCAGGTGATCGGTTACGTCGGCTCGACGGGTGCCGCCACGGGTCCCCACCTGCATTACGAGTTTCTGGTCAACGGCGTGCACATGAACCCGCGCACCGTGAAGCTGCCGGACGCGACGCCGATCGGGTCTCAGGAGCAGCCCCGCTTCGCCGCCACCACCACGCCTTATTTCGGCCTGCTCGACGACTACAAGCAGCAGATTCAGCTCGCCCTCGCCCGATAGTGACCAGCGGTCGCCGCCTGTTCATCGGCACCATCTCCGGAACCAGCGTCGACGGTCTCGACATCGCGCTGCTGGATCTTTCCGACGGCATTCGTTTCGAGGCGAGCACCACCACACCGTTCCCCACGGCGCTGCGTCAGGAACTGCTCGCGCTCGGACAACCCGGTGACGACGATCTGGATCGCATCGGCGCTCTCGACGCAGCGCTGGGCGAGTTCATCGGCGACGCGATCAATTCATTCATCGCCCTGCGGGGACTGGAACCGGCTTTAATAGCGGCCATCGGCAGCCACGGACAGACCATCCGCCACCGTCCGGAGGGATCGAATCCTTTCACCTGGCAGATCGGGGATCCCAACCACATCGCCGAACGCACGGGTATTACCACGGTCGCCGACTTCCGCCGGCGTGACATGGCGGCCGGCGGCCAGGGCGCACCTCTGGTTCCCGCCTTCCACGAAGCGCTGTTCGGCGACGCTGCGGAGGCAAGGGTCGTGGTCAACATCGGCGGCATCTCCAACATCACGCATCTCGCGGGCCAGGGTGCGACGGTCACCGGATTCGACACCGGTCCCGGTAACGCCCTGCTGGACACGTGGTGCGAGCGGCACACGGGCGCCATCTTTGATCGCGATGGGGCCTGGGCGAGAAAAGGCAGGCTCGAACCCCGTCTGCTCGAGGCACTGCTGACGGAGCCGTATCTGGTCAGCCCGCCACCCAAGAGCACCGGTCGGGAAGCGTTCAATCTCAAGTGGCTCGCACGATTCGAGCCGGACGATTACGCCCCGGAAAACGTGCAGCGCACACTGCTGGAGTTCACGGCCCGGACGCTGGTGGACGGCGTGCATCGCTGGGCGCAGCCCGCAATGCGCCTGATCGTCTGCGGCGGCGGGCGTCTGAATGGCTATCTGCTCGAACGGCTCTCGGCGCTGGCCGGGATACCCGTCGATGTCAGCGAAGCCCTGGGATACGACGGCGATGCCATGGAGGCGGCGGCTTTCGCCTGGCTGGCCGCCCGCCGACTGGATCTGCAGAGTGGTAACGCCCCCGGGGTGACCGGTGCGGAAGGTCCACGGGTGCTGGGTGCGGTCTATCCCGGCCGATGAGGCTGGAGGTGAGCTCAGATCGCGAAGGAGTTGCCGCAGCCGCAGGTCGATGACGCGTTCGGGTTGTTGACTACGAACTGCGCACCTTGCAGGTCCTCCACGTAGTCGATCTCCGATCCAAGCAGGTACTGATAGCTGAGCGGATCCACCAGCAGTGTCACGCCCGACCGTTCGACAACCGCATCATCGCTTGCCACATCCTCGTCGAACGTGAAACCGTAGGAAAATCCGCTGCAGCCGCCTCCTGCCACGAACACTCGCAGCTTCAGCCCATCGTTGCCTTCAGCGCTGATCAGCTGCCGCACTTTTTCGGCGGCCTGAGAGGAAAATAAGATGTCTGCCTGCATGCCTCTTCGACCGGATCGGAACGGATTGGTTTCGAGTGACCCGAACCGGGCCGCCGATTATTCGCCACCCTTTCCAGAGTGGTCAAGCAGACGGCTGGTGCTCAGTCCGCGCTGGCGGCGCTGTCCGCGGTTTCCGGAAATCTGTGGACGTTGGGCTTGTCCTGCCCCAGTGACTCGTCGTGAACCAGCTGACCATCCACCATGGCGCCGAGCTGCATCTCGATGAGCTTGTAGTAGACGTTGCCCTTCACCTCGGCGTTCTGGGCAAGCTCCATGCGCTTCGTCGCGTAAACGTTGCCCTCGACCCGGCCGTTGACCACCACGTTCGGCACCCGGATCTCGCCGATCACGGAGCCCTCGTCGCTCACCACCACCGTCGCCTCGCCGTCCGCGTCGGCGGTGACATTGCCGGTGATGCGGCCATTTATGTAAAGCTGATTAACGAAATGAATATCGCCGCTGACTTCCGTGTTGGCCGCGATCAGCGTAACACCCTTTTCGCTGCTGCTCTTTCTGGTTTTCATACTGCTCTCGCCCTTTGAGGAAGCCCTCTGACCCGTGGTGCCACCGAAGATGCCCGCCATGATACTGCCTCGAATTCTGTGTCTGTACCCTGGCTCCGCACGCTCAGCCGGCCACGGTCCAGTCGAAGGTGCGATTCACTGCTTCGGCACTCGCCCCTCGACGGCCAGCCCGGATCACGACCTGCTCGGGCGTGAAACCTGGAGGAAGCCTTATCACCCCGGTCAGGTCCTGGAAGTACCGGAACCGGAATTTCAGAGGATAGGTGCCTTCTTCGGCGATTTCTGTGAGCGGCAGCACCCGCTCGACGGTTCCCGTCGCCGAATCGCCACCGGCGGTCGAATCCGGGTCCGCCCGTCCATGGATCTCCAGGGCAATGTCGCCCTGCACCCAGTCCCGCCGGGACTCCACCTGGGTTAGCAGCAGGTGGAAACGGTACCGGCCCGCCTCCTCCAGCGACGACAGCTCGAAATCCGCAACCTGCAGCCCCCGCTCGAGTGTCGAGGGGGCCATGAGGCTTTTATAGAAGGTGACCTCTTCCGTCAGCTTCGCAACCTGGTCCTTGAGTCCGCGAATGCTCTCCTTGAGCGACTGCGCGGCTTCTCCGTCAACCTGACGGGTCAGATCCGCGTCGACCAGCTTGGCCTCGAGGTCGGCGATGGTCTGCCGGTTGGCACGATTCAGCCGCTCCACGGACGCCATATAGGTGTCATCCAGCTCCGCAGTCGCCCGGCCGAGGCGGTAGCCGCCCACCGATCCGAGCAGAATGAGCAGCACCACCGCCAGCAGGAAGAGCGCCTGACGCCAGGGGTGGACGGATACCACCCGCACCGTTGCTGCGTTCTTCAGTCGTGAGGGGCGTTGTGTCATCCGCTGCCTTTGCTTCGTGAGCGACGCTTATACTAGCTCGTCACGGCAACCCTTTTCTTGAGCCCCATCACCCACGGAGCCCGTCCCACTGAGACTGCCCAGCTTCTTCCATCCCGAGTTCTTCCAGCGTCAGCTCGCCAATGTGGAAGCGCTACCTCAGCTGTCGCTGCTGGCCATCGCGGTGGGGATGTTCACCGGCGCCGTCATACTTGTCTTCCGGGTCAGCATCGATTACCTGCTCGGTGCCTGGCTGCTGCCCCATGGCAGTGAGTCTTTCGAAGCACTCGGGCATCTGCAACGGTTTGCCTTGCCGGTGACCGGCGCCTTGGTGCTCGGCATCGCACTGACCCGATTACCCCAGGGGAGCCGTCGTGTCGGCGTCGTGCACGTCATGGAGCGATTGAGCCGCCATCAGGGTCAGCTGCCGGTGCGTAACGCGCTCGTGCAGTTCTTCGGCGGGATACTCTCACTGGTAACGGGTCAGTCCGGTGGCCGCGAAGGTCCCGCCATCCACGTCGGATCCGCCAGCGCGAGCCTCATGGGGCAGGCGCTGAACCTGCCCAACAACAGCATTCGGGTGCTTGTCGCCTGCGGCGCCGCGGCGGCAATCGCCGGGTCCTTCAATACACCCCTGGCCGGCGTCATCTTCGCCATGGAAGTGGTGATGATGGAGTACACGCTGGGCAGCTTCATACCCGTCATCATCGCCGCCGTGGTCACCACGGTATTGACGCGATACTTCTTCGGCGCGGAACCCGCCTTCAGCATCGCGCCGCAGCACATGAGCTCGCTGCTGGAACTGCCCTATATCACGCTGGCGGGACTGATCGTCGGCTGCCTCGGCGCCGCCTTCATCGTTTCCGTGCAGTCGTTCGCGCGACTGTCCACCTGGCCGTTCTGGGCCCGCATGCTTCTCGCTGCCTGTGTCACGGGAGTCGCAGCGCAGTTCGAACCGGCGGTCATGGGTATCGGCTACGATACGGTGAGCGCCGTCATGCTGGGCCAGATCGCGTTCGCCAGTCTGCTCACGATCGTCGTTCTGAAGCTGATCACCAGCGCAGCGGCAGTCGGTCTCGGAATGCCGGTCGGCATCATCGGCCCCACCTTCGTGGTCGGTGCTGCACTGGGAGGGATTCTCGGATTCGTCGGTGACTATCTGTATCCCGCCGCCGGTATCAGCATCGGCTTCTACGTGATGCTGGGTATGACGGCCATGATGGCCGCCGTGCTGCAGGCGCCGCTCGCCGCGCTGATGGCCGTGCTGGAGCTGACCGCGAATCCGAGCCTCATGCTGCCAGCCATGCTCATCATCGTGATTTCCACCCTCACCACCTCGGTCGTTTTCCGGCAGAAATCCGTATTTCTCTCGACGCTGGAAACACTGGGGCTAAAATACCCGCCCGATCCGGTCACGCTGCATCTGCAGCGTGCGGGTGTGGCGTCGATCATGAACCGGGACCTGTATCGGCTGCCGACGAGTTGCCCGGAACCGGAAGCCAGGGCTGCCATCGCGCGTCAGCCCATCTGGATCGTGGTGGAACCACAGCCGGGCCAGGTCCGCTGTGTGCTGCGCGCGTCGGATCTGCGGGTCTACCTCGACTCGCTGGCAGCGGTGCCGTCCAGCAACGGCGAGCGCGCTGACAGCGCCGCACCGCCGTCGGAGCGTATCGTCGATCTCCTGGAGATCCCGGGCCAGCGGCTGGACGTCGCGAACCTGGACTATCGGGCGACACTTGCCGAGGCCCAGGTCGTGCTGCGGGAATCGGATGTGGAAGCACTCTGCATCCGCAGAGCCAGGGCACCGATGATCGAATCCGTGATCGGCGTGGTCACGCAGCAGGACATCGACAGTTACCGCGATCGCGGCGAGTGAAGCAGCGACGGGAGTAAGGAACACAGATGAGCACGGCATATCTGTGGGTGAAGGCCATCCACATCATCGGGGTAGTGACCTGGTTTGCCGCCATGTTCTACCTGCCTCGCCTGTTCGTCTACCACACCACGACGGAAGACGAGGTCGGCAAAGCCCGGTTCAGAACCATGGAGGACAAGCTCTATCGGATCATCATGCGCCCGTCGATGCTGATCGCCGTGATCTTCGGACTCTGGCTGCTGCTGCTCGGCTGGGATGCCTTCGCAGGCAGCGTCTGGTTGTGGCTCAAGCTGGCCGGCGTAGTGGTACTGCTCGGATACCACCACTACTGCGGGCGGCTCGTGCGTGCTTTCGCTGCAGACGAGAACCCGCACTCCGAGCGTTTCTACCGGATCTTCAACGAGGTTCCAGCCCTGCTGCTGATCCTCATCGTCGTCCTCGTTGTCGTCAAACCTTTCTGAAGAACGTGACATGAACACCAAGAAATCTCAGCAACTCATCGAACGGGCCAGCCGTTCCATTCCCGGCGGGGTCAACTCGCCCGTCCGGGCATTCAAGGGCGTTGGCGGCACACCGCTTTTCTTCGAGCGCGGAGAAGGCGTGCACCTCACCGACGCCGACGGTAACCGTTACATCGACTACGTGGGTTCCTGGGGTCCGATGCTGCTCGGTCACGGCCACCCCGACATCGTCCGTGCCGTTCAGGAGCAGGCCGGAAAAGCGCTCGGTTTCGGCGCGCCGACGGAACTCGAAATCGAGCTCGCCGAGCAGGTGATCAGCATGGTGCCGGGCATCGATCAGGTACGGATGGTGAGCTCCGGCACCGAGGCGACCATGTCCGCCATCCGGCTTGCCCGGGGTTATACCGGACGCGACATGATCGTGAAGTTCGCCGGCTGTTATCACGGTCACTCCGACTCCCTGCTGGTGAAGGCCGGATCCGGTCTGCTGACCCTGGGTATTCCCAATTCCCCGGGGGTGCCGGAGGCGGTGGCCGCCAACACCCTGACTGTGCCCTTCAATCATGCAGAGGCCGTCGCCGCGGTCTTTGAAAAGTATCCGGAGAAAATCGCCTGCGTCATCGTCGAACCGGTCGCCGGCAACATGGGCTGCATCCCACCGGTTCCGGGATTCCTGGAGGCGCTGCGGGAGATCACCCGTGCGAACGGCGCCCTCCTGATCTTCGACGAGGTCATGACCGGATTCCGCGTCGCCCGCGGTGGCGCTCAGGCCCGCTACGGGATCACACCGGACCTGACCACCCTGGGCAAGATCATCGGCGGGGGGTTGCCGGTCGGTGCCTTCGGAGGCCGGTCGGACATCATGGCTCACATCGCCCCCGTGGGCGACGTCTATCAGGCAGGCACGCTGTCCGGCAATCCGCTGGCAACGGTTGCCGGGCTGACCATGCTGCGCTCACTGGACGACGCACTCTATGTGCAGCTGGAAGCCAGCACCGACTATCTGCGCGACGGGCTTGCCGCGCGCGCTGCCGCCGCCGGCATACCCGTACGGCTGAATACGGTCTGCGGCATGTTCGGCCTGTTCTTCACCAGCGGCGAGGTGACCGAGTACGACCACGTGGCCAATGCGGACACGGCCCGATTCAATCGCTTCTTCCATGCCATGCTGGACAACGGCGTCTACCTGGCCCCCTCCGCCTTCGAAGCCGGCTTCGTTTCCGCCGTGCACACCACTGAGGTGCTGAACGAGACACTCGACGCGGCGGAAGCGGCGTTCGCCAGCCTGAAACCCTGAGAACGTGAGGAACAACAACGAGATGTATGACGTCTACGGACTCGGTAACGCGCTGGTCGACATGGAGTACACGGTCGACGAAGGATTCCTCAGGACCCACGAGATCCCCAAGGGCCACATGACGCTGGTCGACGAGGCCACCATGGAACGACTCGCCGCCGGGCTGGACGGACACTCCGCAGAACGCATGAGCGGCGGCTCGGCGGCCAACACGCTGATCGCGGTGCAGGGATTCGGTGCCCGCACCTTCTACTCCTGCAAGGTGGCATCCGACGAGACGGGCAGACACTTCCTCGACGACCTCCAGCGCGCCGGTGTGAAGACGAATCACAACGCGGCGAACGCTGACGGTCAGTCCGGACGATGCCTGGTGCTGATCACGCCGGATGCGGAGCGGTCCATGAACACCTTCCTCGGCATCTCCAGCAACCTGACCCGCGCTGAGCTGGACGAACAGGCGCTGGCACGCTCCAGATACTTCTATGCGGAAGGTTACATGAGTTCTGCCGAAGGCAGCCGTGACGCGGCCATCGCGGCCCGGGAGCTGGCGGAGTCGGAAGGTGTGAAGACTGCCCTGTCGCTGTCAGATCCGAGCATGGTGCAGTTCTTCCGTGACGCACTGGAGTCGATCCTGGGCAACGGCGTGGATCATCTGTTCTGCAACGAGGAAGAAGCCCTCACCTGGGCACGTACGGATCGCCTGGACGTTGCCGTGGCCGAGCTCAAGGACATCGGCCGAAACCTGAACGTGACGCTCGGCGCTCGAGGCAGCCTGGCGGTGACACCGGGCGGTCAGAGCATGGTTGCCGGCTTCCCGGCCCGTGCGGTAGACACGACGGGCGCCGGGGACATCTATGCAGGTGGTTGTCTCTACGGCTGGACCCAGGGAATGGAACCGGCGGAAGCCGCCGCACTCGGCAACTTCGCGGCCGCCACCCTGATCCAGGCCTACGGCGCCCGGCTTCGAACCAATGCCGAGTACACCCGAACCCTGCAGGCGTTTCAGCAGCGCTGATCGGCTTCGAGGTTCACCGGCAGAATTCCGTCGATCAGGATCTCGTCCGGCTCGATCCGGCAGCCGAAGGCATATACCTCCACCCCCTGGGAGACCGCTTTCCTGACCGCCGCGCCGTACTGCGGATGGATATCGTCGGCCAGCGTGGCGATACGGACGCCCGTATGCTGCACACAGAAAACGAGCATCCCGCGATCACCCTCCACCACCCGCCGCGCCAACGCCGCAACATGCTTGATCGCGCGCTCGCTCACCGCATCCGGAAAGCTGCCGCGACCGGATCGGTCGCACAGCGTCATGCTCTTCACCTCGAGATAGCACGGCCGCTGCCGGGCATCCTCGATGAGAAAGTCGAAGCGACCGGATTCGTCGGGAATCGACGCTTCACGCCTGACCAGACGGCAGCCGTCGAAGGGCGGCAGCTGCTGATCGACCAGCGCCTCCTCGACCAGCCGGTTGGCACGTGCCGTGTTGACGCCGACCCGACCCGTTTCGGCAACCACCACCTCGAGGGTGTGACGGTACTTCCGCGCCGGATTCGCAGAGTCCGAGTACCAGGCCTCGGAACCGGGTTCAGCACAGCCGAGCATCGCGCCGGTGTTCGGGCAGTGCATGGTGACCACCTGGCCATCGGCCAGTCGAATGTCAGCCAGAAACCGTTTGTAACGTCGCTCGAGAATGCCCCGCTCGAGCGGGGGTGAAAGCTTCAAGCCATGCCCCAGTCCGTGAGCGCTCTGCCGATCCGCTCGATGCCGAGATCGATGTCCTCGTCACCTGTGGTGTAGGCGAAACGGACGTAGCGTTCCGCCAGGTGATCGCCGAAGTCGTTTCCCGGCGTCACCGCGACCTGATACTCGTCGATCAGTCGCCAGCAGAACGTTTCGGAGTCCATGCCGGTCTTCGACACGTCCACGTAGAGATAGAAGGCACCCTGAGGATCGACCGGAATGTGCAGACCCAGGTTCCGCAGTCCGCTGGCCAGCCGATCACGTCGTTGGGCAAAACGCAGCCGCCGCGCCTCGTGAATTGCCATGGCATCCTGATCGAAAGCCGCCAGCGCGGCATGCTGCGCAATGCTCGACGGAGAGATGAACAGATTCTGCGCGAGCCGGCTCACCCCATCGAGACACTCCTGGGGCACCACCATCCAGCCAAGCCGCCAGCCGGTCATGCCGAAGTACTTGGAAAAACTGTTCAGCACGAAGATGTCGGGCGCAACCTCGAGGCCGGTCCGGTAACCCGGAGCACCTTCTCCTTCCCCGTAGGTGAGGCCCTGATAGATCTCGTCGAGCAGAAACACACCACGGCGCTCCTGCACGAGCGCCGTCAGCTCTGCCAGCGTCGATCGGGGCGTGACCACACCGGTGGGATTCGCCGGCGAGCCGAGCAGCAGCCCCCGGGTCCGTTCGCCCCAGGCATCCAGCAGATCCGCTGCCGTCAACTGAAAGCCGTTGGCGGCGAGGACCGGGACGCGATGTGCAACGCCGTTGACCACACCGACGAAGGCTTCGTTGCATGGGTAGCCGGGATCCGGCAAGAGGATTTCGTCGTCCGGATCGAGCAGTAGTGCCGCCAGCAGCAGCAGGGCGCCGCTCGCGCCGGCCGTAACGACCACCCGGTCGGGAGCGACCGTAACGCCCGCGGTCTCTGCGTAGAAGGCCGAGATCCGTTCCCTGAGCGCCGGGATCCCCATCGCCTGAGTGTATTTGGTATGACCGGCGCCCAGAGCCCGCTGACCCGCAGCAACGATTGGCGCTGCGGTTTCGAAGTCCGGCTCGCCGACCTCGAAGTGCACCACCCGCAGGCCGTCCGCCTCCAGCCGTTTGGCCCGCTCCATCAGCAGCATCACGCGAAACGGCGCGATCTGATCCAGTCTGTGTGCCGTCATGATGGGGGCTCATCATGAGGGGTACCTCCCGCCTCCACAAGCGGCACCGGAGGACGGAGCCCGGCCGGGGTACGGGGGCGCGAACCAGCGGCACTGCAAAGAAAGCGGCGGAAAAAACCGGTAAACAGCCTGTAGCGAACCGGAAAAGGTTCTGGTAGTTTACGCGCCCTTCGATTCGGGGTGGTTCAGCACCCGTCATTTCGATCGGCCGACCAGGGCCGTCATTGAAGAGGATAGATTCGAGTATGGCGTCCACAGTACGCAAGAAATCTGCTTCGAAGGCGGTGGATTCACCGTTCAAAAACTTCACCCCCTACAAACCCAAGAAAAATGAGCCCTACATGAGCGAGGGCCAGATCGAGCATTTCCGCAACATCCTCAATAAGTGGCGGCAGGAGCTGATGGAAGAGGTGGACCGCACGGTGCATCACATGCGTGATGAAGCGGCCAATTTCCCGGACCCGGCCGACCGCGCCACTCAGGAAGAGGAATTCAGCATCGAACTGCGGACCCGGGACCGGGAGCGCAAGCTGATCAAGAAGATCGACCAGACCATCGACCGGCTCGACCAGGACGACTTCGGCTACTGCGATACCTGCGGAGTGGAAATCGGCCTGAGACGCCTGGAAGCCCGACCGACGGCAACCCAGTGCATCGACTGCAAATCGCTGGACGAGATCAAAGAGAGACAGCTGCACGGCTGATCCGGATCGATTCATGATCCAACACGCGGGCCGGTTTGCACCCTCACCTACCGGCCCGCTCCACCACGGCTCTCTGCTGGCTGCCACCGCGAGCTACCTCGACGCCCGCCGCCAGGGTCTGCAATGGTGGGTGCGCATCGACGATCTGGACTCGCCGAGGGTGGCATCGGGGGCAGAAGACTCGATCCTGAGGACACTGGACGCCCACGGCCTGCACTGGGATGGCCCCGTACAGCGGCAGAGCCTGCATATCGACCGGTACGAAGCAGCGCTCACCGAGCTCTCCAGACAGAAGCTTCTGTTCTACTGTTCCTGTTCACGCCAGACGCTCGCCGATGCACAGGTCTACCCGGGCACCTGCCGTCATCGGCACCGACCCGTTGCGGATACGGCCATCCGCGTCCGGGTCGACGAGGCGCCGATCAGATTTCACGACCTGATTCACGGCGACCAGAGCGAGATCCTATCCAGGAGCTGCGGTGACTTCGTGGTCCGCCGCCGTGACGGTTTCATCGCCTATCAGCTGGCAACGGCGGTAGACGATGGCAGCGATGCCATCACCCGTGTTGTTCGCGGCGGCGATCTGCTCGACAACACGGCCCGCCAGATCTACCTCATGCAGCATCTCGGGCTCCAGGTTCCGACCTACGCCCATCTCCCCGTGCTGGTGGATTCGCACGGCCGGAAGCTCTCGAAGCAGACCTCCGCGCCGGCACTGAACGATCGCAACGCCGCGGCTAATCTGCTTGCAGTATTTCCCTTTCTCGGCCTCAATCCTCCTGCCGGTACCCGAGAGTGGTCGCCCGGCGAACTGCTCGACTGGGGCGCGGTGGAATTCGATCTGGCCCGAATTCCGCCAGGATCGGCCACCTTCCGTCTCTAGGTGCGTATTTTGGTAACATCCGCCTCCACATGAACCGAATACTCGTGCTCGTTCCGGAATCACCGGACTCGCAACGCATTTCAGGCCTGCTCGAAGCCGAGGGATACGCGCCGATCCCGGTTTCGGACCCGGCTGCGTTGCCTCTGGAAGCGACGACGGCAGCCGCCGTGGTCTGTGATCGCAGCCGGATGGACGAAGTGCTGGCAACCCTGGTGCGACCCGTGGTCGTGCTCGATCGGGAGCCGGACATACGCTCTGCGGTTACCAGTATCAAGGCCGGAGCGAGCGACTACCTGCCCGCCGACTGCGGCGGTCGGGAGCTCGCCGATGCCCTGGGCCGCGCCATGGCCGAGTGTCGGACCCAGCTCGACGTCACCTATGCCATGATCGGTGCCAGCACCACCATGCAGTCGCTGGTGGACAGCATCGCCAAGGCAGCACCGACGGGCTCCACGGTGCTGATCACCGGCGAGTCCGGCACCGGCAAGGAGCTGGTAGCGAGAGCGCTTCACTCCGGCAGCGCACGCCGGGGTGCGCCCATGATCTCGCTGAACTGTGCGACCGTGCCCGCAGACCAGATCGAAGCCGAGCTCTTCGGTAAACCGGGAGACGAACCCGGTGGCCTCGTTGAGGCGGCGCGGGGCGGCACGCTGTTTCTCGACGAGGTGGGTGAGCTCCCCGCCGCTGCGCAATCAAGACTGCTCCGGGCGCTGGATTCGAATCCCGATGTCCGTCTGATCGCCGCGTCCCATCGCGATCTTCAGGGTCTGGTCGGCACCGGTCAGTTCCGAAAAGATCTTTACTACCGGCTCAAGGTGGTGGCGCTGCACGTGCCGCCGCTGCGTGACCGGGGAGACGACGTACTGCTGCTCGCCGAGGAGATGCTCGATCGGACGATGCAGAAGCTAGGCAAGAAGGGCCTCTATTTTGCGGACGCGGCCCTCGAGGATCTGCGACGTTACAGCTGGCCAGGCAACGTGCGCGAACTGGAGAACGCCATCCAGCGGGCGGTGATCCTGTCTGATGGTGGCGCTATCGAAACATCGATGCTCGCCATCGAACCACCCAGAACCGACGTCGCCGAAGCCGCGAAGCCAGTCACGCCGGATCAGACCATCGAGGACTACTTCGTCAGCTTCGTCACCGCCCACCAGGACTCCATGACGGAGACCGAGCTCGCAGCCAAGCTCGGCATCAGCCGAAAAAGCCTGTGGGAAAGGCGCCAGCGGCTGAACATCCCCCGCAAGAAAACCAAGAAGCGTGGCCTGCGCAGAGACGTCACTTGAAGGCGGCTCCGGTACGCCGAATTGATGCCCGGCAGCACGGCCTGACCCCGGATCGGGTGAGCCCAAACGCGGTGGACGTGACTGCCCGGCTGCAGGACGCCGGCTATGCGGGCCTGATCGTGGGCGGGTGCGTACGCGACGTGCTGCTCGGTCTGACACCCAAGGACTTCGACGTGGCGACGGACGCCACCCCCGAAGAGGTCAGGGCGCTGTTCCGACGTTCCCGTCTGGTCGGGCGGCGCTTCCGTATCGCGCACGTACGCTACGGGCGGGAGCTGATCGAGGTGTCCACATTCCGCCGCGCGGTGGCGGAGGAGGCCGACGAACGGGCGCATTCCGAGGCAGGGATGATTCTCCGCGACAACGTCTACGGCACCCTGGAAGAGGATGCGTTCCGCCGCGACTTCACCATCAATGCGCTGTACTACGATCCTCAACGGGAAGAGATCCTGGACTACACAGGCGGCCTGGACGATCTGGAGACCGGGCATCTGCGTTTCATCGGCGAAGCGCGCACCAGGGTGCGCGAGGATCCCGTCCGCGCGCTTCGGGCCATCCGCTTTCAGGCCAAGCTCGACTGTGCCCTGGATCAGGAGATCTCGGACTGCTTCGGGGAAGCCGCGGAGCTGATGGGCGCGGTTCCTCCGGCACGGCTGTTCGACGAGATCCAGAAGGTGCTCATGTCCGGTCAGGCGGAACGGGCCTGGCAGCTGCTCGCTGGCACCCCGCTCAGGGCGGCGCTCTTTCCCGGCTGCGATCCGCAGGATCGGCTGGTGTCGCGAGCTATGCGCAACACGGATGAGCGGATACGCGCGGACAAGCCGGTGACGCCCGGTTTTCTCCTCGCCGTGCTGCTCTGGGCTGACTACCAGGCCCGTCTCAATGATCTCCTGTCATGCGTGTCGCCTGCCGAGGCACGACTGCAGGCGGCCACGGACTGTCTCGGTGAACAGCAGCAGATCATCGCGGTACCTCGCCGGTTCTCCCTGTTCATCCGCGAGGTCTGGCACCTGCAGGACCGGCTGCAGAGCCGCCAGGCGCGAACCATAGACCGGCTGGCCGGACATGCCCGGTTCCGGGCCGCCTATGACTTTCTCGTGCTGCGTGCCGAATCCGGCAACGGTGGGGATGGTGATCTGGCGGAGGCTGCCGACTGGTGGACCCGTTACCAGGCCGTCGGAGGGGAGGAGCGCCTGGCGATGGTCCTCGAACGCCAGACGCTGGCTCCGAAAAAGAAGAAACGCCGTCGCAAGTCCCGACGCCGCCGGCAGCCGGATGGCGAGGCCGCGAGCTGACAACTGCGTAAGTTTCCCGACTATGGCTGCCGGTGGAGATCTGGCAGACTGATTCGGGCATGAACAGCATCGCACAGGAACCCCCTCAGACAGAGGTCACCGCCGGTACCCGCCAGCTGCTGGAAGGACGGCAGCTGCCGGGTTTCGTCGCGGTAGAGGGGCCGATCGGCGTGGGCAAGACCACCCTGGCGAACAAGCTGGCGCAGACGTTCGGCTACCCGCTGCTGCGGGAGCCTGCAGCAGAGAACCCCTTTCTGGACCGGTTCTACCGGGAAGGTCGACGCCACGCTCTGCCGACTCAGCTGTTCTTTCTCCTGCACAGGGCCCGGCAGATGGCCGACATCAGGGGCGGTGATCTGCTCGGCCGAACGCTGGTCGCCGACTTCCTGATGGAGAAGGATGAGCTCTTTGCCCGTCTCACCCTGGACGATGCGGAGTTCGCGCTCTATCGGCAGATTCAGCAGAGCCTGGCGATCGAAGCACCTCAGCCTGATCTGGTCATCTACCTGCAGGCGCCCACCAGCGTCCTGCTGCAGCGCATCCGCCAGCGCGGCATCGAGTTCGAGCAGGAGATCAGCGCGGAGTACCTGAGCACACTGATCAACGCCTACACCGAGTTCTTCCACTTCTACAACGACGCACCACTGCTCGTGGTGAACGCTACCGAGATCGATTTTGCCCACAACCCGGGACATTTCGATGCGCTGCTCGCGCAGATCCTTTCCATGGACGGACCGAGACAGTACTTCAATCCCCATCCTCAGCTCATCTAGGAGTCAGGCAGCCAGTGTCTCCGGAAACCACCAAGAGCTGGAAAGTGCTTTCCCGGCTGGCAAACACGGAAACGGACCGGGAAGACGTACCTCGAAGGATCGAAGCGGCAGGACTGCTGGCCGATCTCACCAAGCAGCGCCTGACCGAACCGGTGCTGGAGGGCCTGCTGGCGCTCGCTAGCGAGCGGGGGCTGCGTGATGCCATCGAGGCGCAGTTTTCCGGCGAACCCATCAACCGCACCGAGGGCCGCGCCGCCCTGCACACCGCACTCCGTGCGCCGGTGGACGAGCGGCCGGAGAGCGCCGCCGAGGCCGAGGCGGTGATGACGCGTGTCCTGGATCTGGCGGACGACGTCAGGCGGGGTACCTGGCGCGGTGCAACGGGAAAGAGCATCACCGATGTGGTCCACATCGGCATCGGTGGTTCTCATCTGGGTCCCGAGCTGGCCGTGGAAGCCCTCACCCGCCCATGGCACCTGGGTCCACGCATTCACTTCGTGGCCAACATCGACGGTACGTCACTGAGCCGCGCGCTGGCGGGGCTGGATCCAAATCGGACGCTGTTCGTCGTCGTCTCGAAGAGCTTCTCGACCCTGGAAACCCGGGTGAACGCAGGCAGCAGCCGGGCCTGGTTCCTCGAGCGCACGGGTGATGCGTCGGCCATTGCCCGGCATTTCGTGGCGGTCTCCACCAACCTGGAGGCTGCCGCAGCCTTCGGCATTCCCCCGTCGAACGTCTATCCCATGTGGGACTGGGTGGGCGGACGGTTTTCGGTGTGGTCTCCTGTGGGTCTGCCACTGGCACTGGCCATCGGCCGGGACCGCTTCCTCGAGTTCCTCGCTGGTGGACACGCCATGGACAGCCATTTCCGGCGGACCCCATTCGCAGCCAATCTGCCCGTGCTCATGGCGCTGACGGGTATCTGGAATTACAACTTTCTCGGTGTGACCAACCAGGCCATCCTGCCGTACGCGGAGCGGCTGCGTCTGCTGCCTGACTTTCTGCAGCAGCTCATCATGGAGTCGAACGGCAAGAGCGTCTGTCACGATGGCACACCGCTCAACGTGCACAGCATGCCCATCGTCTGGGGTGGTACGGGCACCAACGGCCAGCACGCCTTTCATCAGCTGCTGCACCAGGGCACACGCTCCTTCGCTGCGGATTTCATCATCGTCGCCAACGGCGAACCGCCGGCGTCTCATCACCGCTGGCTGAACGCCAACGCACTGGCCCAGAGCCAGGCCATGCTGATGGGCCAGGAAGATGCGGATCCGCACAAACGGGTGGCTGGCGGCAAACCCACCACCACGCTGGTGCTGCCGGATCTGCAGCCTTCGAGCCTCGGTGCGCTGATCGCACTCTACGAGCACATGGTGTTTTGCCAAGGCATCATCTGGGACATAAACTCCTTCGATCAGTGGGGGGTCGAGCTGGGCAAACGTCTCGCGGTGCCCATCTTCGAACAGCTCGGCGGCAAACCGGCGCTCGGTCAGGACGCCTCCACCCGGGGGCTCATCGAGTACCTGACCCGTGACGACAGTTAATCGGATAGGACACTAGCCATGTCAGACATTCACGTTGTGCCGGTGCCCGACGCCGTGCTGGACCGCTGCTTCATCAACGACGACCAGTACCGCGCGATGTACGAACGCTCGATCAGCGATCCGGACGGATTCTGGGCCGAGCAGGCCGATATCTTCATCGACTGGTACCGGAAGTGGGACGTGGTCTGTGAGGCAGATCTGCCGAGCGGACAGGTGACCTGGTTCGGCGGCGGACAGCTCAACATCGCCTACAACTGCATCGACCGGCACCTGCCGGAACGCGCAGATCAGACCGCCATCATCTGGGAAGGCGATGACGCCGGTGAGTCGGTTCACATCACTTACCAGGTGCTGCACGACCACGTCTGCCGGCTGGCGAACGCGCTCAAGGCGCGTGGCGTCGCCAAGGGAGACCGGGTCTGCATCTACATGCCGATGATTCCGGAAGCTGCCTACGCGATGCTCGCCTGCATGCGCATCGGCGCCATCCACTCAGTTGTGTTCGGTGGTTTCTCACCGCAATCTCTGAGGGATCGCATTCTGGACTCCGACTGTCGCGTGCTGATCACCGCGGACGAAGGCGTTCGCGGTGGCCGCACGGTGCCTTTGAAGGAGAACGCGGAGATCGCGCTCGTCGAATGCCCGAACGTGCACACCGTGCTCACCGTCCGCCGCACCGGCGCTGACGTCGAGTGGCACCCGGAGCGCGATGTCTGGTACCACGAGATCACGGCGGAGCAATCGGCTTCCTGCGAGCCGGAGGTGATGGACGCGGAAGATCCCTCGTTCATCCTCTACACCTCGGGTTCGACAGGTAAGCCCAAGGGCGTGCAGCACAGCACGGCCGGTTACCTGCTGTTCGCGGCGATGACTCACAAGTACGTCTTCGACTACCACGACAGCGACATCTACTGGTGCACGGCGGACGTGGGCTGGATCACCGGCCACACCTACATCGTCTACGGCCCGCTCGCCAACGGCGCAACGACGCTCATGTTCGAGGGCGTACCCACCTGGCCCGACGCGGGACGCTGCTGGCAGGTGGTGGACAAGCACAAGGTCAACATCTTCTACACCGCACCCACTGCCATCCGCCAGCTCATGGCTCAGGGGGACCAGTACGTCACCGGTACGTCGCGGGCCACGCTCAAGCTGCTCGGCAGCGTGGGCGAACCCATCAACCCCGAAGCCTGGGAGTGGTACCACAGGGTGGTGGGTGACCGCCGCTGCCCGATCGTCGACACCTGGTGGCAGACCGAGACCGGCGGCATCATGATCACCCCGCTGCCCGGCGCCACCGCGCTGAAGCCGGGCAGCGCCACCCGGCCGTTCTTCGGCGTGGTACCGGCACTCGTGGACGCGGATGGGAAGGTAATCGAGACCACTGAAGCGACAGGCAACCTGGTGATCACCCGCTCATGGCCGGGCCAGATCCGCACGGTGTATGGCAACCACCAACGCGTCATCGACACCTACTACAGCACCTACAAGGGTTTCTACTTCACCGGCGACGGAGCCCGGCGTGACGCGGACGGTTACTACTGGATCACCGGTCGGGTCGACGACGTGATGAACGTCTCCGGGCACCGCATCGGTACGGCCGAAGTGGAAAGCGCGCTGGTGCTGCACGAAGCGGTGGCGGAGGCAGCCGTCGTCGGCTATCCCCACCCGGTCAAGGGAGAAGGGATCTACGCCTACGTGACCCTGATGGCAGGTAACAACGAGGATCGGGACAAGCTGCGTGAAGAACTCATGCAGCTGGTACGTCAGGAGATCGGACCCTTCGCGCGGCCCGAGCACATTCAGTTCGCACCGGGCCTACCCAAGACCCGATCGGGCAAGATCATGCGCCGCATCCTGCGCAAGATCGCAGCGGACGATCTCTCCAATCTGGGGGATACGTCGACGCTGGCCGATCCGGAGGTGGTGGACGATCTGGTGGAAAACCGGGCCAGCGCCTGAAGGGGCTGGAACAGACGCCACAAAAAAAGGGCGCCGAGGCGCCCTTTTTCATACGAACCCGCGTTGCGGGTTCGCGACGCGAGACTGCTCATGCAGTCGCGGAAGCGCTTATGCACTTTCGGAGTAGTTCTCCACTTCCTTCATGGAGAGCTTGATCCGGCCGCGCTGATCCACGTCCAGACAGACCACCTTGACGTCCTGACCTTCCTTGAGATAGTCGCTGACGTTCTCCACCCGCTCCTCGGCGATCTGGGAAATGTGCAGCAGGCCATCCTTGCCTGGCAGGATCGTCACGAAGGCGCCGAAGTCGACGATCCGGGCAACCTTGCCCTCGTAGATCCGTCCTACCTCCGCTTCCGCGGTGATTTCCTCGATCCGGGCCACCGCCGCCTTCATGGCTTCGCCATCCGCCGCGTAGATCCGGACGCTGCCATCGTCCTCGATGTCGATGTCCGCACCCGTTTCCTCGACGATACCGCGGATGGTCGCGCCACCCTTGCCGATGATGTCGCGGATCTTGTCCGGATGAACGTTGAGCACGCGCATGGCGGGTGCATTCTCGGAAATCTCTGCACGGGACTTGTCGAGGACCTTGTTCATCTCGCCGAGGATGTGCAGCCGGGCTTCGTTCGCCTGACTCAGCGCGATCTCCATGATCTCCTCAGTGATGCCGTCGATCTTGATGTCCATCTGCAGCGCGGTAACACCACGCGAGGTACCGGCCACCTTGAAGTCCATGTCGCCGAGGTGATCCTCGTCACCGAGGATGTCGGTGAGCACCGCATAGCGGTTGCCTTCCTTCACCAGGCCCATGGCCACACCGGCAACCGGCGCTTTCATGGGCACGCCGGCATCCATCAGGGCGAGGGAGGTACCGCAGACGCTCGCCATGGAGCTCGAGCCGTTCGACTCGGTGATTTCCGAAACGACGCGCAGGGTGTAGGGGAAATCCTCGACGTTCGGCAGCACCGCGGCCACACCGCGACGTGCCAGGCGGCCGTGGCCGATCTCACGACGCTTGGGGCCACCCATGAAGCCTGCCTCGCCGACGCTGTACGGCGGGAAGTTGTAGTGCAGCATGAAGGGGTCCTTGAAGGTCCCTTCCAGCGCATCGATCATGGCGGCATCGCGCATGGTACCGAGGGTCGCCACGACGATGGCCTGGGTCTCACCCCGCGTGAACAGGGCCGAGCCGTGGGTCTTCGGCAGAATGCCGACCTCCACCTGGATGGGTCGCACGGTCTTGAGGTTCCGTCCGTCGATCCGGGGCTCGCCGTTCAGCACACGCTGACGGACCAGATTCTTTTCCACCTTGCCGAACGCGTCGGAAACGTCGTCCGCCGAGTACTCGGGTGACTCGCCACCGGCGAGTGACTCGACTACGCTGCGTCGCAGCTCGCTGACCCGGGTGAGCCGCTGGAGCTTGTCCGTGATGCGGTAGGCCTCGCCGAGGTCCGCACGGATCGCGCTCTCCACCTTGCCCGCGAGGGCGCTGTCCGCCTCGGGCGGCTGCCAGTCCCAGGCCGGCTTGCCCGCTTCCGCAGCGAGTGCCTTGATGGCATCGATGGCCACCTGCATCTCCTGATGACCGAACAGCACGGCGCCGAGCATCTGATCCTCGGTAAGCTCGGATGCTTCGGATTCCACCATCAGCACCGCCGCGTCCGTGCCGGCCACGGTCATGCTGAGACGGGATTCCTTGAGCGCTTCGTAACCCGGGTTCAACAGGTACACGCCGTCGTGATAACCCACCCGCGCACAGCCGATGGGACCATTGAACGGAATGCCGGAGATGGCCAGCGCCGCAGAGGCACCGATCATCGACGCCACGTCCGGATCCTGATCCTTGTCGGCAGACATGACCGTGCAGATGATCTGCACCTCGTTCATGAAGCCCTTCGGGAAGAGCGGTCTGAGCGGCCGGTCGATAAGGCGAGAGGTGAGGGTCTCCTTCTCGCTCGGCCGACCTTCACGACGGAAGAAGCCGCCCGGGATCTTACCGGCGGCGTAGGTCTTTTCCTGATAGTTCACGGTGAGCGGGAAGAAGTCCTGCCCAGGCCGCGCATTGGGGGCACCAACCACGGTGCATAGCACCACGGTGTCGCTCATGGAAACCAGAACGGCGCCCGTGGCCTGTCTGGCGACACGGCCAGTCTCGAGAACCACCTTGTGACCGCCGTACTGAAATT
>QJYB01000004.1 GCA_003247835.1 Gammaproteobacteria bacterium
CGCCGCCTCCACCAAATAGAAAAGGGCCCGAATGGGCCCTTTTCTATTTGGTCGGGTGATGGGTAGAAGTCGCGTCCGGCTAAGGATAAGCCGGCGAGAACACGTGGGGGCGGACGGAGCACGGGGTTGCCGACGTCAGTCGAACACGACTTGACGAGAGGCCCGAGGCACTGTTTTTCTTTCCTGTCGCTCCAGAGGCGGTGAGATCCCTGACCGTAAAAGACATGAGCAGAGAAACAGGAATGAAAAGCGATCGAACGTTCTTCCCCGTACTCCTCCTTGTAATGCTGGGAGTAGCGCCTCTATCCGGCTGTTCAGCACCGGTTGGAGCAACGACGCCTCAGAACGAGGTGCCGGAATTTTTCATGCTCCGCCCGGATGTGGAGAAGGCCTACGGATACACGCATGCGGTGAAGATCGGGCGCCACCTGACGGTTTCGGGTGCCGTCAGCATGGATGATCAGGGTAACCCGACGGCAGTCGGCGACATGAGCCAGCAGATCATCAATGTCTATGCGGACCTGGAGAAGGTGCTGGGCCATTACGGGTATACGTTCGACGATGTGATGGTGGAAAACGTGTTCACCCGAGACATGGCGAACTTTCTCGAACTGTCCTCTTATCGCAATTCCATCTACACAAAGCAGTTTCCCACGGGAACCTGGGTCCAGGTCGATTCGCTAGCGCTCCCTGAATTCATGATCGAGATAGAGCTCGAAGCCTACCGGTAGAGCCCAACCTTCATCCAGCGAGCGCGAGAAGCACAGAGGCTGAATCTAGAGAAGCGCGATCGGATTACAGGGCGACCCCGTACCCTGCTCAACCTGTAACGGTGCCACCGTAAACTGGAAGTCGTACTGCCCGTGTTCCGCACACGCCGCGCACAGCCCGTCCAGCCGCAGGTTGTCGAGCAGATGTACGCCCATGGCCACCAGCGTGCACTGATGGATGGGCATCACCCAGCCCTCGATCTGCAGCCCCGGAAACACGTCCGATATACCGTCGCAGCCTAGCACCGCTACCCCGCGCCGGTGCAGCCACGGCACACACTCCGGGTGCAGGCCCGCCATACCGTCGCCGAACGGAGACCACGGACCGAGCTCTGCCCGGCGTGCATCCCGGCCCGTCGCGACCAGCAGAATGTCGCCTTCGCCGACGTTGACCTTCTGATTCTGCTCCGTCGCTTCCAGGTCAGCGACGGTGATCGCGGTACCGGGCTCCAGCCACTTTTCGCCCTTCAAGCGCGGGATGTCGAGCAGCACCCCGCGTGAGACGATCCCGTCTCTGGCGCACATGATGCTGCCGCGCCGCGCGCCGGTGCTCTTCACCTCACTCGCCGGAAAGCCGTTGTACATCAGTCCGTCGACGAACACATGGCACAGCGCGTCGATGTGCGTGGTGGCCATGCCGTGGAAGGCGACGCCGACGAAGTCCATCGTGGTTTCAAGCCCGACGCCGGGTATCAGGCAATCGTCCCCACCACGGATCATCATGTGCAGCGCAGGGTGCGGGTTATCCACTGCCGGCTGCACCGCCAGGGGTCGCGCGCAGCTCACGCTGCGTCCCACCCGCACCGCGCGCGTGGCTTCGAGTTGCTTTTTCGGGGTGATCAGGTTGAGTGCACCAGCCTCATCCTCCCCGCCCCAGCGGCCCCAGTTTTTCACCGAATCGAAAACCGAGCGCATGTGCTCGGGTGTCCATTCGACGGTCATCTGGTGCTCCTCCCGGCTTGGCGTTGCATTGCCCTGCGCTGCGATGGTCGTGAAACGGTATTCATCTCTCCCTCGAGAAGTTGATACACGTTATATTCACTATGCATGCACAGGCTGCGGCCGGCAATCGGGGAGCATCTGCTGCAGCGCATGCGTCCATCAGCTGCTGGGGGAGTGTCGTCATGTTGCCTGTCGCCGTCGATGAGCGTTGCGAGTTCCTGTCTCCCGGCTGGATCGAGGCCGCGAAGGCGTTCCTCCAGACCGAAGTACCGAAACGTCCACTGGACCGAACGCGATTCTCGATGTGCGAGTCGTTTCGCGACGCACCACCCTCGGTAGCGGACGAGCGGGGACAGGCCGCATGGCATTTCGTGATCGGTGACGGGTCAGTTCGTGCGGGCGCCGGGGAGATTGACGCGCCCGACCTGCGGATCGACGGGTTGTACCAGGCCGTACTCGGCTACGCGCAGCTCGTCTATGCGGCCGGAAAGGAAGCCGTCGTGCGTGGCCAGCAGGAGCTGCGCCACCGGTGGGGTGATACTGCCGTCTCTCTCATAGGGGGGATACCGGAAGACCCCGCCGTAGCGGGGTTGCTGAACGACCTGCATGACCACATGGCGGCGAGAACCATCGAGAACCCGGACTTCCAGCACCGCGTGGCGCAGATGGGACTGTCAGACCGTGTGCAGCAGCTCGACGAGCTCGGCTACGCGGTGATCGAAAACGCAATTTCGCCCGGTATGGCCGACCGGCTGTGCGAGCGGACCGCCGAAGAGGTGAGGCGTTATCACCCGATCACGACAAACGGACTCATGATGCGCCATCGCCTGTTCGAGGAAGTCGTGCAGCACAGCCACGTGTGCACGCTGGCCCAGAGCGCCGTCGGGCAGAACATGATCCTCGGTGCCATGTCGGGCACCTGGAAGGAGCCCGGACCGGGCGCGATTCCTTTGCACGCCGATTACCCGCTGGTGCGGGCGCCGTTTCCCGAGTTCGGTCTGATCGCGGTGGCGGTCTGGGCGCTGCAGGACTGGGATAGCGAAGCTGTGGGACCGACCTGGGTACTTCCAGGCAGTCATCGCCATCACCGGCCGCCGCGTCGCGGTGACGATGTGACCGGCGCCGTGCCGATCCTCATGCCCAAGGGTTCGGCGCTGCTGATCAGTCACGGCATCTGGCACTGGCAGGGAGATCGCAGCGCCCCGGGGGCGAGGGTTGCCATGCATGTCACCTACAATCGGGTTTTCGTGCGTCAGCTCGACGATTTCAGCGGGGTGAACGATGCTTTCTTCGCACGTAATCCGCCGGCGTTCAGCACGCTGATGGGGCGCGATGATCCGTTCGGGAAGAGCAGTTACCAGGGGCATGACGGGCGGCGGTTTGCCTATGCGGGACGATTTACACAGACGTGAGTCTGGTACATCGCGCATGGCCTCAACTGAGTCGACCGCAATGAAGTGGGTATCGCTGTTCCTGGTCTGGAGCACGACCGTCGTCGTCGTCATCGCGCTGATCGCACTCGGCTTCCGTGCCTGGCGTCAGCATCAGAACTCGATCGCCTACACCATCACCACACCGGACGGGATTCAGGAGGCGCAATTCATCCGCGTCGGCGGCATCGATCAGTGGATCTCGATACGCGGCGAAGATCGTGCGAACCCGGTGCTGCTGTTTCTGCACGGTGGTCCCGGCAACTCCATTCTACCGCTCGAGCCGACGTTCCGTGTCTGGGAGAAACACTTCACCATGGTGCAGTGGGATCAGCGCGGTGCGGGCAGAACCTACGGCAGGAACGGTGTCGACGAGCAGCCGATGACGGTTGCGCGATTTGTGCAGGACGGTATCGAGGTAGCCGAGTACCTGCGCGAACGTCTGCACAAGCGCAGCATCGTTCTGCTCGGGCACTCCTGGGGAACGGAGATCGGCACGCAGATGGTGGTTGCGCGGCCGGACCTGTACTCGGCCTACGTGGGCACCGGACAGGTCGTCTCCATCGCCGAGAAGGAGACGTACATCTACGACGATACGCTGCGACGTCTGCGTGCTGCCGGTGATGAGAAAGGCATTCGCGCGCTCGAAGAGATCGGCACGCCGCCGTATCGAACCAACCACGATCTGGAGATCCAGCGCCACTGGTCCGAGCGCTACGACATTCCCGCGGAGCGCGATCTGCGCAGACACTTCACGCCGATGGTCGCGTTCGCCCCCGATTTCTCGCTGCGGGACATCTACAACCTTCTGTACGCCTCAGCGTGGACGGCACAGGAACTGTTTTCGGATGAGGAGCAGTTCGACGTGCGCGAATGCTGCATGACATTCCAGGTCCCCGTGTTCGTGTTCAACGGCGGCCACGACACGATCACGCCATCGGAGCTCGTCCAACCCTGGTTCGACGCGCTCCAGGCGCCCTCGAAGCAGATCGTCGTCATGAAGGATGCCGGACACTCGGCGGTACTCACCGACCCCGAGGCGTTCCTCGAGCTGCTGCTCCGCTACGTCCGGCCCATCGCCCTACAGAGCTAGCGTCAGCGTTTGCGACGCCCTACTCCCTCCCGGAGTTGCGGAGTAGAGTAGCTGTGCTCGATGTGCCGGAGAGATTCCCGTGAAGGTGAAGTGCTTCGAATGCGACGCGCAGCTGGACGCGGATACGGCGCATGAAGCCGTCGAGGCGTTTCTGACTCACGCCGGGGAAAGTCACACCTGGACGTACCCGGACGCGGCGATCCGGAACTATGCCCGCAACTACGCCGAGGCAACCGAACGCCTGACAGGCGGCACGGAGCGGCTCGTCGCGATCGGCGACGTCACCGTGCACCCGGCGACCGCAGAACGCATCGACGACTGGCTGCAGTTCTTCGATCACGATGCCTTCGCCGACAATCCCGGCTGGGCATCGTGCTATTGCCTCGAGCCCCACGAACCGGCCGCATCCGAGCGCTCGTGGCGGGACACGCGGGCAAGCATGACGGACCGGCTTCGATGCTGCTCGACCGTCGGCTATCTGGCGTACGTGGACGGTCGTGCGGCCGGCTGGGTCAATGCGTCGCCGCGCTCCGAATACGGCCTCTATAAGCAGGTTGATGTCGGCGGACCGCCGCCGCAGTCGGTCATCGGCATATCCTGCTTCGTCGTCGCGCCGCCGTTCCGGCGCCACGGCGTGGCGGCGGCGCTGCTCGATCGGGCGATCCTGGATGCCGCGGCACGTGGTGCATCGTGGATCGAGGGTTATCCGCACAACAAACCGGATGGCGGCGATGCGGCGCACTTTCGTGGCTCGCGATCAATGTTCGAGGAACGCGGCTTCCAGCCCGTCGAGGTGCACGACCGATACACGGTGATGCGTCGCGCCGTTACATAGCGATACCGATGAGGTGTGCGGGGCGGCGGGCCCGTCATCGCCCAGGTTGCAAATTCATTTCCCGTTGCGCATGCTACGCTGATCTTTCACCGACCCAGAGGAGGATGTTTCGATGCTTGTCATCAATGAACAACATCTGAGCCGTTTGGGTCGGATGAAGGCCCTCTAGTACCTGACCCCTCGTTTTCTAGCCATACCTTCAACCCTCAGGCGGCAACTCCTTAATTCGCTTGTCGTTTTGCGCTGTGCGTAGCGTACAAGCCTGTCAGCAAAGGAACTTGTATGACCTTGAGACACTATGGTTGGAGTCCGTTCTTCGCGAATCAGCTCGACCTGGTCGAGCTGGATACCTTGATTCCGACACGGGTTGTGGCCGTTCACCGTTCGGGAATCGTCCTTACTGATGGTGAGAGCCAGTTTCGGTTGGCGTTGGGCAGCGGTTGGTTTCACGGTGACCTTGAAGCTCGACCAACGGTTGGTGATTGGCTTCTCGTCGAGCCGGGAAGAGACAAGGCGGTGCGCCTCCTCGAGCGAAAGAGCTTGCTGAAACGTCGAGCGGCCGGAGTCGCCGTGGAAGTTCAGCTCATCGCAGCCAACGTTGACACGATCTTTGTGGTGACGTCCTGCAACGAAGAGTTCAATGACTCACGACTCGAGCGGTACCTGGCCCTGGCATCAGATTCAGGCGTCAAGGTCGTGGTGGTGCTGACAAAAAAAGATCTCGCCGACGATCCGGATGCCTACGCGGATCGCGTCAGAACGATCACATCAAACGTAGCCGTCGAGTTGGTCAACGCGCTGGATGTGTCAACGCTGGATGGCACCCGTGCGTGGTGCCAAACAGGGCAAACCGTGGCTCTTGTCGGTTCCTCGGGTGTCGGCAAGTCGACACTCGTAAACACCCTGGCCGGTCGCGAGGTGCAGCTTACCGGCAGCATCCGTGAAGATGACGCCCATGGCCGTCACACGACCACATCGCGATCGCTTCACCTGTTGGAGGAAGGCGCGTTGCTTCTGGACGTGCCGGGCCTGCGGGAACTCGGAATGGTTGACCTCGAGCGGGGCGTTGCGGAGGTGTTCAACGATGTCGAAGCTCTGGCGCTGCGTTGCAGGTTTGCCGATTGCGCTCACCAGGCGGAGCCTGGTTGCGGGGTCCGGGCAGCGATCGACTCCGGCGAGCTCGACGAGCGGCGTTTTCGCAACTACGAGAAGATGCTGCGAGAGGAGGCTAGAAACACCGCGACGATCGCCGAGCGCCATCAGCAGAGCAGAAGATTTGGCAAACGCGTCAGGCAGGCGATGAAAGAGCGGCAGCGCTTCCGGCCGAGCTAGCTCGGCAAATACAACAGGCAGCGGAGATCCCCCTCGGATATCCCTACCGTGCGAGGCTACGTGCGTTCGATGCGGACCACTGGCTGGTGACCGTGGAACTTACAGGTGGCCACGCGACGGGCAACATCATCGGTACAATTTTCGAGAATGAAAAGGTCGCATACATCCATCTGCATACCGAGCCCGCTGTTCAAACGCGGTATGAACGGGATTGTGAGGGTCGGGACCGTACTTGCCGTGCTGTTGGCTCTGGGTGGGTTGCAGGGATGCTTCGGGTTGCAGCGTGCCGCAGGATGCGGCAATCCCGGCATCTTTGGCTGCAGGGACAGAAGTCCAGAGCCGTCTGAGATCACGCAGCCGCCGGCAGACCTGGACCGCGCATCCCCGCACCAGTCGCCGGTCGATGACGGGAGATACCTCGAGGGGCATGAGCACCCGTGGTCGCGGATTCTCGATGATTGTCTGGCTGCGGGTGGTACGCGCACTGAATGCTCAAGCACCAGGGACTGACGCCGGTCAATGGCGCTCCGGGACGCGATGGAGGCCGAGGCCAACGAGGAGATCCGCGCCATCATCGCCGCGCAGGCGGAGTTCGTGCACGTGCCCGTCATCAGCGAGTTCGAGGCGCCGGAGTGGGTCGTGCTACCGCGGGTTTTTCGCGACTGAGCCTCAGACGGCGGAAATCGCCCGGGTCATGTTGCCGAGCGCCAGCTCGATCAGCTGCCGGGAGGTGCCGATGTTCATGCGCATGCAGCGACGGCTGCCCTTGCCGTAGGCTTCGCCATCGTTGAGCTGCACGCCGGCGTTCCCGGCGAGCCATGCCTCGAACACCTGGGTCTCCGTCATGGGGGTGTCGGAGCCCTGGGACGCCTCGGACTTCTCGACGACGCCGACGCGGTCCATGATCTCTCCGAAGTGCAGCCAGGCGAGAAAGGTGCCCTGCGCCCGCGTGTAGGTGACCTCGGGCAGGTTGGCTTTCAGGTAGCTCTCGACGAAGGCGTGATTACCGTCGATGTAGACGAGCAGCTGATCCAGCCAGTCCGTGCCATGGCGGTAGGCCGCCTCGTTGGCCACCACGCCGAGGGTGTTGATGTCGGCGCGGTGGTTCTTCTTCACCCGCTCGACGTACACCGGATTGGTGGAGAACCAGTAGGCGTTCTTCGTGGCCGGCAGGTTGAATGTTTTTGTCACCGCTTTGCAGGTGATGCTGTTGTTTACGATGGCTTTGTCCGGCAGGCTCGCGAACGGCGTGTAGCGTACGCCCGTGCGGACGAAGTCGGCGTGAATCTCGTCGGCGATCACCACCACCTCGTGCTTCAGGCACAGCTCGCCGATCCTCAGCAGGTCGGCTTCGGACCAGACGTTTCCCGTCGGGTTCTGCGGATTGCACAGCAGCATGGCGTGGGTGTCCGGCGTCATGCGGGCTTCCAGATCGTCCCAGTCGATGTGGTAGCGGCCGTTTTCGAAGACGAGCTCGCTCTCGTTGGCTACGGTGTTGGTGTAGCGCAGGTCGCTGTAGAAGCCTTCGTAGGTGGGCGTCATCAGCAGCACCCGGCTCCCGGGCGGTGAGAACGTGGTAATCCCGGCAATCAGGCCGGGGTGCACGCCACTCGCGATCTCGATGGTGCCCGGATCCACCATCACGCCGTGACGCTCGGCGTTCCAGCGGCTGATGGCTTCCTTGAGGGAGGCGTAGCCGAGCTCCCGGTTGAGATAGCCCCAGTTCTCGTGCTGCATGCGCGCCTGCATGGCCTCCCCGATGCAGGGTGCTGCCCGGAAATCCAGATCGGCGATACCCATGCCGACCTGAATCCCGTCGCCGAAGAGCTCGATCTGGTAGTCCCACTTGGTGCAGTCCGTGCCGATGCGACTGTACGGGGTGTCGAAGTCGTAGCGGTCGCCGACCCGATAGGGTGGCGGCGTCTTGCCGGGCAGCGACACGTCGGCCACGGCGGCCGGCGTGCCGATCATGCCGGCGAGTCCCGCGACACCGGTGCCGTGCAGGAATCGGCGTCGATTCAGTGCTGTCCTCGTCATGGCCCCTCCCATCCTTCAGACAGCCTTCAGGGTAGCAGAAGCGTTCGCCCACAGCCGCCGTGCGGTTTGTGGGATACGATGGGCGCTCTGGTGCCGTTGGACGATCATGCCTGACTTCCTGACGCCCCTGCTCGTCGGCTTCGCGGTGCTCGCGCTCCTGGGCATCGTCTTCGAGGAGCAGACGAGGGTCAGTAAGGCCGAGGTGACGCTGTTCTTCGGCACGTTGTCCTGGGTGCTGCTGTTCGTGTTCACAGAGAACGGAGATCCGAAGGCGGTCATCAACGCGGAGCTGGCCGAGAACATCGGTGAGATCGCGAGCCTCTGGCTGTATCTGCTGGCGACCATGACGTTCGTCGCCTACCTCAACCAGAAGGGCATGATCGAAAAGCTGCTCTATCTGCTCCTGCCCGAGCGCATCGGTGAGCGCGCACTGCTGTTCGCTACGGGTGTGTTCTGTTTCTTCCTGTCGTCACTGGTCGACAACATCACGGCGACGCTCGTCTCCATTGCGCTGGTGCTCTCGTTGAAGCTCGACCAGCCCAAGACGCTGCGTTTCGTTGCCCTGGTCGTGTTCTCGATCAACTCGGGTGGGGCGGCGCTGATCACGGGGGATGTGACGACCCTGATGATCTTCCTGGCCGGTAAGCTCGAGATCACGGATTTTCTTCTGCTGACAGCGCCCGCGCTCGGTGCCGTCCTGCTGCTGTCCGTATTCCTCTCCATCGGCATGAGTGGTGAGCTCACCGTCGAAACACGATCGATGCCCGTGCGCGGTGTCGATGTCGGCATCGGCGTCATCTTTCTGCTCACCATCGCTGCCACGCTCGTGGGAAATGTATTCTTTAAGATTCCTCCCGTGCTCAGTTTTCTGACGGGGCTCGCGATCATGTTTCTCGTCTCCCGCTTTGTCGACCCGGAGGCCATGCACGATCCGGTGCTCGAGTACATCCGGCGGATCGAGTTCGAAACCCTGCTGTTCTTCCTCGGCATTCTCCTCATCGTCGGCGTGCTCAAGGAGCTGCACGTGCTCGATGCGGTCTCTGGACTTTACGTGCTGATGCCGGCATGGGTGGCGAACTATTTGGTCGGTCTGGCATCTTCCCTGGTCGACAACGTGCCGCTGACCGCAGCCGTGCTGAAGTCAGGTATCGACCTGACCCAGTCCGATTGGATGGGACTGACGTACACAGCAGGGGTCGGCGGCTCCCTCCTCATCGTTGGTTCGGCCGCCGGTATCGTCGCCATGAGCAGGGTCCCCGGTCTCACCTTCGCGAGCTACCTGCGCTATGCCTGGCTCTCCTGGCTCGCGTTCACGGCTGGGTACGGCGCCGTCGTGGTGCTCGGTCGGGGTCTGCTCGGGTGAGTCCGGTAGTTTTCCTCATCTGCATTCCCGTTGCCGGGTCCGAACCCCTCGATTAGTGTAAGTAGCGTACGACCGGCTTCGTTCTGTCCTTAGGGGAGGCAACCATGGACGTCAGCGCCGATTTCTTTCTGATGCTGCCCGGATTCACAGCGCTCGCCATCTGCAGCGTGCTGCTGGTGCTGAAGATGGGCGCGGTCGCCTTCGCCACGGCGAACGTGCGCCGCCGTTCCGGCGTCGTCGTGAATCCAGAGGACGCCAGTGTCAATCCGGGATCCCAGGTCGAGGCGGAAGAAGCTCCGGCTACGTTGCGTGCCAAACGTGTGCACCTGAATGACGTAGAGAACATTCCGGTATTTCTCGTTCTGGCAACGATCTTCACACTGAGCGGCGCCTCGGCGCTCGCGGCGTGGTGCTACTTCGGCACGTACGTCGTCGTGCGCACACTGCACACGATCTGTTACTTCCGCGGTATCCAGCCCTGGCGAACGATCGCCTTCGGCGTCGGCCAGCTCGTTCAGCTCGGCATCATGGTGCAGCTCGTTCTCGAGGTGATCTGACGGGATGCCGTGGGCGTGGGTGGCCGGAGCTTCGGAAGGTCTCGGGCTGGCGTTTGCCGAGCTCCTCGCCGACCGTGGTCACGCGCTGGTGCTGATCGCGCGCCGGGGTGCCGTGCTCGAGGAGGCAGCGGCGCGGATCGGGACGCGCCACGGTGTTCGTGTGGTCGTGCACGCGGCGGACGTGGCGGACGACGGCTTCGCGGAGCATCTGCACACCTGGTGCCTGGAAACACCGCCAGCCATTGCCGTGTTCAACGCCGCGTATGCCCCCATCGGTGAGTTCCTCGAGCTGTCGGAATCCGATCTCTTGCGGGTGATCGATACCAATGCGCGCGCGCCGCTGCTGTTTGCGCGCATTCTCGGCGGGCACATGGCGGCAGCAGGATCCGGCGCACTGATTCTGATGTCGTCCCTGGCCGGTCTGCAGGGATCTCCGAACGTGGCGGCCTATGCCGCGACCAAGGCGTTAAACATCGTGCTGGCCGAGGGCCTCTGGAGTGAGCTGCGTGCGCGGGGGGTGAACGTTCACGTCTGCTGTGCCGGGGCCATACGCACCCCCGGCTATGCGAAGGCAAGCAGTGGTGAGGCACCAGGGACGCTGGACGCCGAGGTCGTTGCACGGGCGGCGCTCGACCACGTCGGTGGGGGACCGCGCATCACGCCCGGCTGGATCAACAAGCTGGCAGCGCTGGTGGTCGGACGCTGGCTGCCACGGAAGTTGGCCATTTCAATCATGGCGAGCGCCACCCGGGAGCTCGGCTGATGGGGTGGGCATCCCCGATTGCCGGCTTCACGGCACCCTTCGTGATCTACGGATTCATCGCACTCTGTCACCTGCTGCTGCCGGCGCGAATCGTCGACGGCTATGTGACGGACCCGGGCACGGGACGACCGCGCCGGTACCGGTTGAACGGGTTGGCGGTGCTGGTGGTCACCCTGGCCGCGTACGTCGCGTTCACAAACCTTGCCGGGGTTCGGCCGGACTGGCTCTATCAGCAGCGTTGGATGGTGCTGGCAGGCGCATGCATGCTCGGGGTGATCTACACGGCGATTCTCATCCTGCCGGCGCCGTCCGGAGGCAGACCCTGGCCGATCGAGGTCTTCCTCGGCCGGATCGAAAACCTGGGCTACCCGCGCCATGTGGACGTCAAGATGCTGCTGTACCTGGCAGGGGCGGTGATGCTGGCCCTCAACATCCTGTCCTTCACCTGGCACCACTTCGACCGCTACGGCGCGGCGGCGAATCCCGGTGTCTATCTGCACGCGCTCATGCTCGCCTTCTTCGTGATCGATTACCTGTTCTTCGAGCGCGTTCACCTCTACACCTACGACATCTTTGCGGAACGCCTCGGTTTCAAGCTGGCCTGGGGGTGCCTCGCGTTCTATCCCTTCTTCTATGCCATCGGGCTGTGGGCGACCGCCGACATGCCCGCGCCTGCACTCATCCGCTCGGCCGGTGCTTTCTGGCTGGGGGCAGCGACAGTGGTCTTCTTCGCCGGCTGGCTGTTTGCACGGGGCGCCAACATGCAGAAGTACTTCTTCAAACGGCATCCTGATCGACCATTTCTCGGCCGCTGGACACCCGAGGTGATCGCCGACGGTGAGCATCGGCTTCTGTGCAGCGGTTTCTGGGGCGTTTCACGTCATGTGAACTATCTCGGCGAGATCCTGATGGCGCTTGGTATCGCGGGAGCACTGGGGTACTTCACCACGCCCTGGCCGTGGCTGTATCCCCTCTACTACGCACTGCTGCTCATCCCACGCGAACGGGATGACGACCGCCGCTGTGCGATCAAGTATGGTTCGTTGTGGGAGAAGTATCGGCAGCGGGTGCCGTACCGGATCATTCCGGGTGTGTACTGAGCGGGAGGGGAAACAGGATGCAGCAGGATTTCATCGTCGATCGATCGGACCTCCGCGAAGCCCGGTTCGTGGACGCGCCGGCGCTGTCACCGTCGGATGGAGAGGCCGTGGTTGCGGTGGAGCGTTTTGCGCTGACCGCCAACAACATCACCTACGGTGTAGCCGGTGACATCATCGGCTACTGGAAGTTTTTTCCGGCGCCGCGGGGTGCCGGCCGGATTCCGGTCTGGGGGATCGGCCGGGTGCGCACCACTGATCACGCAGACATCACCGAGGGTGATCGATACTACGGGTACTTTCCGATGTCGACCGAGCTGCTCCTGCGGCCGCAGTCCGTATCGCCACGAGGGTTCAACGACGCCAGTGAGCACCGGGCCGAGCTGCCGCCCGTGTACAACCAGTACTCCCGGATGACGCCGGAGAACGGCTTCGAGCCTGCCTTCGACAACCACAACATGGTGTACCGGCCGCTGTTCACCACCTCGTTCGTGCTGGACGACTACTTCCGGGACAATGATTTCTTCGGCGCCGGTACCGTGATTCTGGGAAGCGCTTCCAGCAAGACGGCTTTCGGCCTGGCGTTCATGCTCCAGCGATCGAAACAGGTCAGGGTGGTCGGCCTCACCTCGGCAGCCAACGAGGGTTTCGTCCGGGGGCTCGGGTTGTACGACGACGTGCTGACTTACGAAGGCGTCGAGTCGATCACCCGTGAGCCGAGCGCGTACGTCGACATGTCCGGAAACCGCGACGTGCTCTCGCGGGTGCATCGGCATCTTGGTGATGACCTGGTGGCGAGCTGTGGGGTCGGCATCACTCACTGGGAGTCGCGCGACGGCGCGGATCCCGCCTCGCTGCCGGGTGCGAAGCCGACCATGTTCTTCGCACCGTCGCAGATCATGAAGCGCAACCAGGAGCTGGGGCCGGCTGTCTACCAGCAGCGAATCGGAGAAGCCACGCGCGCGTTCTTCGCGGAGGTGGACCGCTGGGTGACCATCGAGGAGCACCCGTTCAGCGAGCTGCAGGCCATCTATCAGACCGTGCTGGCCGGTGCCTCGCCCGATCGGGGATACGTGATCGTCGTGGCGTAAGCACCCTCCATCTGACGGGTTATGATGCTTCTGCCATGGAACCGGATGACGGGATGCTGCCATGACCAATCTGCTCTTCATCACCGCCGACCAGTGGCGCGGCGACTGCCTCTCCGCCCTTGACCACCCCGTCGTCCGGACCCCGAACCTGGATGCACTGGCGACCGAAGGCACCCTGTTCGAGAAACACTATGCGAATGCGGTGCCCTGCGGCCCTAGCCGGGCTTCCCTGCATACAGGGATGTACCTGCACAACCATCGCTCCGGTACCAATGGCACGCCGCTGGACCTGCGCTTCACCAACTGGGCGAAGGAACTGCGCAGCGCGCGCTACGATCCTGTGCTGTTCGGCTACACGCATACGGCCATGGATCCGCGTGGTGTGCCGCTCACGGACCCGCGTCTGCAGACGGATGAAGGCATCCTGCCGGGTATCACCCCGGTGATCGACATGGGCACACATTGCGGGGAGTGGAAGACCTATCTGAAGAAGCTGGGCTATCCGGTGCCGGAATTCGACGGCGCGACCTACGGCCAGCGTGATGAGAACTACAGCAACCCGGATCATCCCAGACCGATGCTGTACGATGCCGCCCATACCGATACCGCGTTTCTGGTCTCCCGCGTACGGCGGTACATCGGCGAACAGTCCGGTCCGTGGGCCGTGCACTTGTCGCTTCGCGCCCCGCACCCGCCCTGGGTGGCACCTGCGCCCTTCAACGAGCAGTACGCCCCGGGAAGCCTGCCCGGTTGTGTCCGTCACGACTCGCCGGAGGCAGAAGCCGCCGTTCACCCCTGGCTCACCGAGCACCTGGTCGGTCGCAACGTCAGTCACGCGGTGGACACGCGCCATCGCCACCTGCAGGCCAGTTACTACGGCCTCATGAGCGAGGTCGACCAGCGGGTTGGTGAGCTGGTCGCCTGGCTGAAGGCGGAGGGTCAATGGGACGACACGCTCTTCATCTTCACCTCTGATCATGGTGAGCAGATGGGTGATCACTGGATGTACGGCAAGGCGGGATTCTTCGAGCAGTCTTTCCATATCCCGCTGATCGTCTGCGGGCCCGGGGTTTCAAGGAGCCATCGCTGCACCGGTTTCACGGAGCATGTCGACATCATGCCGACACTGATGGACTGCTTCGATCTGGCGCTGCCGAGGCAGTGCGACGGTACGTCGCTCGTTCCACAGCTGTCCGGCAGCGAAGGCGCTCGGCCGGCTGCGCATTTCGAGTATGACTTCCGCCATTCAGAGGCGCAGCAAACGCTGGCGCTCGATATGGAATCTGCCTGTCTCAACGTGATCCGTGATGACCGGTACAAGTACGTGCACTTCGCCGATCTGCCGGCACTGCTGTTCGACCTCAAGGCAGACCCGAGCGAACTTCACGATATCGCCGGCGAGCGGCCGGACATTGTCGCGGACTACGCACAGCGACTGCTGTCCTGGCGGCTGCGCACGACTGACAAGACTCTCAGCCACTATCAGGTGGTTCGCGGCGAAGGGTTGCAGACGCCAGGTACAGCCTACGTGTCGGCGCCGTCGGAGAACTGATGAAGTACCTGCCGCTGCTGTGGGCCGGGCTGTGGCGAAAGCCGATCCGAACGGTGCTGACGCTGCTGTCGATCGTCGTCGCCTTTCTCCTGTTCGGACTGCTGCAGGGTGTGCTGTCCGGGTTCGACGGGGCGCTTTCGAAGATGAGCGACACGCGCCTGCGCGTGATGAACCGCGCCAACATCCTGGAGGCCCTGCCCATCGCCTACGAGGCGCAGATTGCGCGCGTCCCTGGCGTCACGGAGGTCACCCACGCAACGATTCTCGTTGCCTACTACCAGGAGCCGAAGAACGGTTTCTCGGCGGCTGCGCTGGGATTCGATACCGCGGCGGATGTCTTTCCGGAAATGAACGTGCCCGCTGATCAGTTCGAGGCACTGCGACGGACCCGCACCGGCGCGCTGGTCGGCATCGAGCTGGCGAAGCGGTTCAACTGGCACATCGGCGACCACGTTACCGTGCATTCGATGAACTGGGTGAAGCAGGACGGTTCCAGCGACTGGCCCGTCGATATCGTCGGTTTCGTCAACGCGGGCCCGGATGACGATCGGGTGTTCGCCAACGAGATGTACATCCGTTACGACTACCTCGATGAGGCACGTGCGACCGGTAAAGGCACAGTGCATCAGTACATGGTGGCGATCGACGATGCGGAGCACTCGACCGCTATCTCGGCAGCCATTGACCGCCTGTTTGCCAATTCGGGAAACGAGACAACGACGATGAACGAGAAGGAATACGTCGTGGCGCAGTTCCGTCAGGTTGGCAACATCCGCATGTTCGTTTACTCGATCATCAGCGCGGTACTGTTCACCTTGCTGTTTCTGGCGGGCAACACCATGGCCCAATCCGTGCACGATAGAGTTTCCGAGATCGGTGTTCTCAAGACGCTGGGCTTCAGCGATACCATGGTCTGGCAGCTGGTCGTCATCGAAGCGGCCGTGCTGTGTCTGCTCGCATCGAGTCTGGGGCTGGCGATAGCGGCCCTCGTGTTTCCCCGTGTATTCGGGGCGCTGGGGCTCGGACCATTGCCGTTGTCACCGCGCGTCTACCTCGCGGGCTTCGGTATCGCGCTGGCTGTGGCGGTGATCAGCGCGTCGATCCCGGCACTGCGCGCGAAGCGTCTGGCAATCGTCGACGCGCTGACGGCTCGTTAGCGACGGCAGCGCGGGAGGCCTGTATGAACGCCATCCGGCAGATTCTGACCATCACCGCGATCAACCTGCGCAGCATCCCGCAGAGACTGGGCACATCGCTGGTGATCTGCGTGGGAATTGCCGGTGTGGTGGGGGTACTGACTACGGTGCTCGCGATGGCAACGGGGCTGAAGAGCACTCTGACAAACGCGGCGCGCGAAGATCGCGCGATCGTCCTCCGCAGTGGCTCGCTCGCCGAGGCTTTGAGCGCGGTGTCACGCGATGACCTGGTCGCCATCGAGGCAGCACCCGGGATTCGACGCACGGTGGAGGGTGAACAGAGCATCTCTCCCGAAGTGTTGGTCTCGGTGAATCTGCCGCGCAAGGGAGACGGATCGCTCAACGCGTTGCCGGTTCGCGGTCTGACCCCCGCCGCGGCCGAGGTACGGCCGGAAATCACGCTGGTCCGCGGCCGGATGTTTGCGGACGGCGTGTATGAGCTCATCGTTGGTCGGTCGGCACATGAGCAGTTCGCGAACCTAGATATCGGCGATGTCGTTACCTTTCACAGCGGCGACTGGTCGGTGGTCGGGATCTTTTCGAGCGACGGTGATGTCCACGAGTCCGAAGCGATGACCGACGCCACGACACTGATGTCGGCTGCACACCGCACGGTGTTCAGCGCGGTGACGGTTACTCTCGACTCACCGGCGGCGTTCGATGGCTTCCGCGACGCGCTCAAGAGCGACCCGAAGCTCAACGTCGATCCCCAGCGCGAAACGGACTACTACGCGGGTCAGTCGAAGCAGATTGCGGCGCTGCTGGAGATCGTTGCCAGGACCGTTGGCGGCATCATGGCGATTGGCGCGCTGTTCGGCGCGCTGAACACGATGTACTCGGCGGTCAGCACGCGTACGGTCGAGATCGCGACGCTGCGTGCCATCGGCTTTGGTTCGGTTCCGGTAGTGGTATCGGTTCTGGCAGAAGCGCAGCTGCTGGCCCTGATCGGCGCGATCGCCGGTGGTGGTATCGCCTGGCTGCTGTTCAACGGCAACGCGTTCAGCACCGGTGGCGCGCTGGGTCAGGTTGCGCTGAAGCTTCACGTCGGCGCCTCGCTGATTGGTACCGGCATTGTCTGGGCTGCCGCAATCGGTCTGCTGGGTGGGCTCTTCCCTGCGATTCGCGCCGCGCGAGTACCCGTCGCTCAGGCGCTGCGCGCTGTCTAGATCCGGTACCAACGAACCAACCGTCGAAAGGCAGCCAGTTTTGCGATGTTGGTACGCTATCGCACAGAACTGCGCGGTTGTGCGGTGTAGGTTACATTTACTGAGGTAGGGCAACCGTTTCATCGAGCGCCCGTTCTCTGTGCAACAGGAGTAGACGTGATGTCCAGATTTCCGCGATCCAATCGGGAGCTGAAAAAGGACCCCAGACTGACACCCAAGGAAAAGAAAGCCGCCAAGCGCGAAAAGAAGCAGGCGCAAATGCGTAAGTCTCTGATCTGAACGGAGCGGCCGTTCGCCGCGGTCCTCAGAACATCCGATGGTTCCTCCGATTCCTCATTCCCTGTGACAGCTGCTGGGCCTGGTCACGTTCGCGGTGTATGGGCGCACCTTTTGTGACGTCAGACTGCGTGGAACGGGAACATCGAATATGACCTATTGCGTCGGCGTACTGCTCGAGGAGGGGATGATCTTTGCATCGGACTCCCGGACGAACGCCGGCTTGGACAACATCGCCAAGTTCAGCAAGATGAGCGTATTCGAGCGTCCCGGCGATCGCGTCATCGTGATGCTGAGCTCGGGTAACCTTGCCGGTACTCAGGCTGTCGTCAGTTTGCTGCGTCAACGCTGTGACAGTGCTGACGCTGCCGCGAACGTGTTGAACGCGACGACGATGTACGATATCGCACGCCTGGTATCCGACGCGATGCGGGAGATCGATCGCAGAGACTCTCCGTATCTCGAGGAGAATCCGGCAGGATTCAATGCATCCTTCATTCTCGGTGGTCAGGTTGCCGGTGAACCGATGCGGTTGTTCAGGATCTATGCGGAAGGCAATTTCATAGAGGCAGGCATCGACACCACCTATTTTCAGACCGGTGAAGCGAAATACGGCAAGCCGATCCTCGATCGCGTTGTCAGACACGACACCCTCCTCACCGATGCGGCCAAGTGCGTACTGGTATCGTTCGACTCGACGATGCGCAGCAATCTGTCAGTAGGCATGCCGATCGATATGATCTGCTATCGGCGGGACGAGCTCATGGTGCGGATGCGCCGAAGATTCGAGGAAGAGGACGTCTACTTCCGGGCGCTCAGTCGGGAATGGAGCCGAGGCACGCGCAGGGTGTTTCGACGTCTGCCTGATCTGGTCTGGTGAATCGATGAACGACGTGTTTGTCGTCACCTGTGAACACGGAGGAAACCGAATTCCAGCAGCCTATCGGCAGCTGTTTCAAGGTCAGGATGAGTTGCTGAATTCCCATTGCGGCTACGATCCTGGTGCGCTGACCATGGCCCGGTCGCTGGCGGCCACTCTGGACGCCCCGCTGCTCACTTCCACGACCAGCCGCCTGCTGATCGATCTCAATCGACCGGCAGGTCATCCGCGCCTTTTCTCGACGATTACCCGCAAAGCACCGTCCGAGCAGCGCGCTGAGATAGCCAGTCGGTATCACCATCCATACTGGATGGAACTGAGGCGATTCGTCACGGAGGCGGCAGAGCGGGCCCGCCGGGTGATTCACATCTCGTCGCACAGTTTTACACCGGTCCTGGGCGGGCGGGTGCGCAATGCCGACGTCGGTTTCCTCTATGATCCCGGCCGCGACGGCGAGGCAGAGCTGTGCGCCGGCTGGAAGGCGAACCTCGTCGAGTGGGCGCCGGAACTGAGGGTGCGCCGCAACTATCCGTACTCCGGCAAGGCGGCGGGTCTGACCGCGCGAATGCGACGCTGCTTTCCCCCGGATGTCTATGTCGGTATCGAGCTGGAAGTGAACCAGCGCATTGTCTTCGCTGCGGGCCGGCGTTGGACTGCGCTCCGCCGCCAGCTGAGTCGATCATTGCTCGCGACGTTCGAAGCGAGATGCGGTGCCTAGCGCGTAGTACAGTACGGGCATGAACGTCCGCGGCTGCACTCGTTGCACTGTCGCCTGTGCCACACACAGCATTCCTGATTGAGATGGAGACCCCTGATGCAGCTCCGCGTTGGTTTTGAAATGACCTATGAATGTCCGCAACCCACGCCAATGTTGCTGTCGCTCAACATTCACTTTACCCGCGTATCGGATCTGATCAGCCGTGATGACCTGCTCATTGAGCCCGCGGTACCGATAACGGCATATCGGGACGTGTTCGGAAACTGGTGCACACGGATCGTTGCGCCTGCAGGGCACATGCGGATCTCCTCGGATGCGCTCATCAACGACAGCGGTCTACCTGACCCCAGCAACCCGGACGCGGAGCAGCTCGCGGTACCGGACCTGCCCGAGGAAACGCTGATATTTCTGCTGGGTAGTCGGTACTGCGAAACGGACCGCCTGTCGGAGACGGCCTGGAACCTCTTCGGAGATGGCCCGACAGGCTGGGGTCGGGTTCAGGCGGTCTGTGACTATGTGCATCAGCATGTCGCATTTGACTATCAGAACGCGAGTCCCACGCGGTCGGCGCTGGAGACCTTCAGGGGTAAGACCGGCGTCTGCCGAGACTACGCGCACCTCGCGATCGCGTTCTGCCGTTGCCTGAATATCCCTGCCCGTTACTGCACCGGCCATCTGGCCGACATCGGCGTGCCCGTGGGCCTGGGGGACTTTGCCGCCTGGTTCGAGGTTTACCTCGGCGGGCGCTGGTACATATTCGACCCGCGGAACAACATGCGCCGCATAGGGCGGGTGCTGATGGCCCGCGGTCGCGATGCTGCTGACGTTCCCCTCAGCAACAGCTTCGGTCCCAGCAAGTTGACAGGTTTCAACGTCTGGGCGGAGGAGGTCGAGGCCAGCTGATCAATCGCCGCCTGTGAAGATTTCGAGCGTCATCTCGAAGGTTTTCCGTCTGCGGCGGCATCAGGGGTCATTCCCTTCAGAAATTTGAACAGATCGCTGTCTGTGGACAGAACCAGCGTCGTGTTCTCACCGATTACGGTCTGATAGGACTGCATGGTGCGTGTGAACTCATAGAACGCCACCGCCTCCGGACTCTGGTTGTAGGCTCCCGCGTAAATCTCGGTGGCCTTTGCATCCGCCACGCCACGGATCTCCTCCACCTGCCGGTATGCCTCCGACTGAATCTTGTTAAGGTCCCGTACACGATTGCCGCGGATCCTGGCAGCCTCGCCGTTCCCTTCCGACAGGAATCGCTCTGCGATCTGCCGACGTTCACTGATCATCCGATCGTAGATTTTCGGGCGTACGCTTTCGTTGTAGTTGATGCGCTTGAAGCGGATGTCGAGCAGCTCGATACCGAAAACCTGAACCTTCTCGGCGGCGGCAGCGAAGATCTCATGCTCCACCAGCTGGCGTCCTTTCTGAATCGGGACCAGTGACCCCATGTTGAGCTCCTTTTCCGCGTCGGTCAGGAGCGTATCGCGGAGCGGCACCCGGTCTCTGGTCGTACGGATGATCTCGATGAGCTCATGCTTTGCCACCGCATTGCGGGTTTCGCTGCCAAGAATATCGTCGAGCCGCGACTGCGCGCTGCGCTCGTCACGAAGCCTCAGGAAGTACTGCAGCGGATCCGTTATGCGCCAACGGGCGAACAGGTCGACCGAAATGTACAGCTTGTCCTTGGTGGGCATGTCAGACGGACTGCCGTCCCACTCCAGCACCCGTTTGTCGATCGGGTTGACCTCCTGGATGAAAGGAATCTTGATTTTGAGCCCCGCCGATGTCACCGGTTCGCCGACAGGTTTGCCGAACTGGGTGACAATCATCTGTTCCACTTCGCTCACCGTGTATATCGAGTTGGCGGCTAGAAGAAATATTACTGTTGCGAGGGCACCCAGCAGCACCGCCTTGGTGTTCCAGCTCATGGCCGCTGACCCTCCACCTGCGTATCGAGATTCAGCAGTGGGAGTACCCCGCGGGTCTGCTCGTCCATGATGATCTTCGAGCGTATGCTCGGCAGTACGTTCTGCAGAGTCTCTATGTAGATACGGCGGCGGGTGACCTCCGGCGCTTTGATGTATTCGGCCAGAAGCGCGCTGAACCGGGCGACGTCGCCTTCTGCTTCATTGATCCGCTTGAGCCGATAACCGTCGGCCTCGCGAATACGCTGATCCTTTTCGCCTTCCGCCAGTGGAATCACCTTGTTGTAATCACGACGCGCTTCGTTGATCAGCTTCTCCTTCTCCTGTTGGGCCTGGTTGACCTCATTGAAGGACTCCTGCACCGGCTCAGGTGGATTGATGTTCTTCAGCTGTACCTGGTCGATGCTGATCCCCATGGTGTACTTGGTGGCGAGTGCCTGCATCTTGGCGAGCGCCTCGGATTCGATCTCCTGCCGCCCGATCGTGATGACCTCGTCAACGGTACGATCGCCGACGACTTCGCGCATGACCGATTCCGAGACATAGCGTAGTGTTTCGCCCGGTTCCCGCACCTCGAATAGAAATTTAACGGGGTCCGAGATGCGGTACTGGACGACCCATTCCACCAGCGCGGCGTTCAGGTCTCCGGTGACCATCTCCGTTTCACGTTTCTCCTGCCCCCTGTCACGGGCGCCCTGATATGGATCGCGAGCCCCTGGTGTGGTGAAGCCGAACTCCTGCTTCAACTGCCGTTTCACAGGAACGATCGTTGCGGTATCGACCCCCAGTGGCAGCTTGAAGTGCAGTCCCGCTGGAACGTCTTTGAGGTATTTGCCGAAACGCTGGACCACGGCAACCGAATCGCTCGGCACCGTGTAGTAGGCCGACCATGCCAGGAGTACAGCAGCGGCAACGGCGGCAATGACCAACACTGTGCCCGGGCCTCCGCCCGGCAGGTACTGCTTCAGCCGGGCTTGCCAGTGCCGGACGAGGTCTTCAATGTCAGGAGGTGTTCCTTTGCTGCCCCACGGGTCGTCCTGTCGGCCATCGTGAGAAGGCATCAGAATCTCTCCCCCTGGTTGTCTCGCCGATGTGGTTTTCCCCTGACCGCCGGGAACCGGGTTGTACGCATGTCCACTTCGCTCCACCGTCCTGCCTGAAACCGGAGGTGTCCAATTTCGCAGCCTCAAGCGTATGCGCGCACAAGGCTGCGGTCTGTACGCCAGCGTACATTGGTCGTCAGTCCAGGAAGCTGTCGTACTGGCGTTTCATCAACGCGTAGCAGTCGCAGCACGCGTCGCGTAGCCTGCGCTGGTCGAGTATCTCGATCTGTCCACGACGGTAGTGGATGATGTTCTGCTTGTGGAAGCCGTTCGCCGCGGCGGTGACGCTGCTGCGTCGAACGCCGAGCAGGTGAGCGATGAATTCCTGTGTCGCGTACAGTTCGCGTGAGCCCACTCGATCGTTGGTCATCAGCAACCAGCGTGCAAGCCGTTCGTCTATCGTGTGGAAGCGGTTGCAGACACCAGACTGCGCGATCTGCGTGAGCAATGCGTGAATGTATCGATTGAGCATCTTCTGCATGTCGGCATGTCTCAGCGCGCTCACATCCAGGCGCAGGGCAGTACCGGCGTTTCTGACGACAGACAGGTTGCTCGAACTGACACCGCCCAGATGGATCGCCAGTCCCACGGCGCTTTCGTTGCCTTCCATGGCAACCTCCACCGTCCGGCGTCCATCGACGGTGAAGAGCAGCGATACAACGGCATCGTTGGGAAAGTAGACATGGCGAACGGCATCGCCGGGGCTGTAGAGCACCTGATTTGCGTGCAGCGTCACCTGCTCGAGACCCGGTCTTAGACGCCGGTAACCGGTCTTTGACAGTTTCGCGAGGATCCGGTTCCTGATGGCAATGTCTGCTGGAGCAGGCACCAGGCTCAAGCTCGCTTGCTCGAGCGACCGGAACGATCAGTCAGGTATGAGGCGTGTTTCAACGCGGGTGCTTCCGATAGTCACAGTTTGACGCCAGTCTGGCCCCTCACGGAATCTTCGGGTAAGGGAGCCAGCATGCCTGCCGCCGTACCTGACGTCCGTTCGCTGGCGTACATTGCGGGTAGTTCCGGCTAGTAGTCCAGGAGGCGATCGCACTCCCTCTTAACCACCTGATAGCACTCACAGACGGCGCGCTCCAGGCCGGCACGGTCGACGATCTTGATACGACCGCGTCGATAGCGGATCAATCCGGCTTCCTGGAGTCGATGGGCTGCAACCGATACACCTTCCCGGCGCACGCCGAGCATGTTGGCGATCAGCTCCTGAGTCATCACCAGCTCGTCGGATTCGAGCCGGTCGTGGCTCAGCAGAAGCCAGCGGCACAGCTGCTGCTCCACAGAGTGGAGCCGGTTGCATACCGCCGTCTGTGACATCTGCGTCAGCAGTGCCTGCGTGTAGAGCAGCAGCAGCCGGTGCAGTTCGGTGACGCGCCTGATTTCATTCCGAAAGATTTTCGATTCCAGCCGGAATGCTTCACCCGCACTCTGGACCACAGCCCGGTTCGGTGTCGTATCTCCTCCCATGAACACGGCGATGCCGACGATACCGTCGCGGCCGACAATCCCCATCTCGGCCGAGGTGCCGTTTTCCATGGTGTAGAGCAGCGATACGATGGAAGTCGTCGGGAAGTAGACGTGCGAGAGGGATTCGTCGGGCTCGTAAATTACCTGTCCCAGGGCAAGACGAACCGGCTCCAGAGCACCCTGCAGTCGACTCATGACCTCCGCGGGAAGCGCCTCGAGCAGGCGGTTACCTGTCACTGTCGCCATTTTTTCATTGGTGTCTCAGAACTCGTCTAGCGTGAAATGTTAGCAGCATACGTACGGTGGCCGACAGACAGCCCACATCCCATGTGCGCTGCCGTACAGACCCTGGCCCGCTGTTACTGTGGAATATGGCCATGAAGCATATGACCATAGCCGTTTTACGCAGAGCCGTGCTGACGACAGAGCCGCAACGGACCCCCGCCCGCTGCGTCCGCTCGGTGATTTTCTTGGCACTGCTGACGACGCCCTTCAGCACTGTTTTTGCTCAGGATCTATCCAGCACTACGCCGGAAAACGCGAGTCCCAGGTCGTATGGAACCGGGTGGACGTGTGATCCAGGCTATCGGCAGGTTGATGGTGGCTGCAGCGCAGTACGGGTGCCGACCAACGCATACCCGACTGATACGTCCTACGGCCGCGGTTGGAAGTGTAACTGGGGCTATCGCGAGAGAGGCGAGTCGTGCCTGGCAGTCAGGCCGCCCGCAAACGCCCATCTGGGTTCATCGGGAGGCGATACCTGGGAATGCGATCGTGGGTTTCGAAAGAACGGAGATGCCTGCGTGGCTATCAACGTGCCGTCAAACGGATACCTGTCTAACTCCGCGTTTGGCGCCGGTTGGGAGTGTGGAGTCGGGTTTCGCGCTGCTGCTGATGAGTGCATCGCCATCGAGGTACCGGAAAACGGGTACCTTGCCGACACGCCGCGCGGGCCTGGCTGGAAATGCGTGCGTGGCTACCGCGCGAATGCGGACGCTGAAGCCTGTGAGCCGATCAGAGTTCCGGTGAACGGATATCTGACGGACGCATCATACGGGTCTGGCTGGGAATGCGATCGAGGCTACAGAGCAGTCGATTCGAACTGCGTCGCGCTGCAGGTACCCGAGCGCGCCCACCTGGACTTTTCGGGAAACGACTGGGTATGCAACGAACCGTTCGTGAAGCGGGCGGGTGCCTGCGTGCCGCGTTGATGTGACGAGCCGGGTCTTCGGACACGTCAACCCCGTCCACTTCTGTTTTTTTACGTTTATCAGCTCGGGGATTTGTTACGACATGACGGAAGAAGAGAAAGAGCTGATGCAACGGTTCGGCATCACGATCACGCAGAAGAGCAGAAGCCTCGTCCGGTCAACGATGAGCTTGATCCTCCGACACCTCTACCTGAGCGTGTGAACGGGCTGAAGGTGAGCTGAGGGGATGATCCGGGTGCTTCGTTCAGCCTATCCGAGCGCAGCGTCGAAGATTTCCCGGGCACCCTGCACGGTTATCGGGCGCGGGTTGCCCGACGCGGTGGGATCCACCACCGCCATGCCGGCGATCGTGTCCCGCTGTTCACCGTCGACGCCAAGTCCGACGAGCGTGGGTGGAACGTCGATATCACGGCGAAGTGCCAGCACGGCCGCCAGAAATCCGTCAAAACCTCCATCGATGCCGAGCCAGGCAGCCAGGCGCTCGATCTTTTCCCCGATGGCGGGCCGGTTGAATTCGAGCACATACGGCATGAACACAGCATTGGTCATTCCGTGGTGGGTGTCGTAGAGCGCCCCCACCGGATGGGAGAGCGCGTGGATGGCGCCAAGACCTTTCTGAAAAGCGGTGGCACCCATCAGCGCCGCGCTCATCATGTGGCCACGCGCGTCGAGATCGGCGGGATGCTCGATCACCCGGCGCAGATTTCGGAACACGAGCCGCATGCCCTCCACAGCGATCCCCTCAGCGAGCGGGTGATACGCAGGTGCACAGTAGGCCTCGAGGCAGTGGGCGAGCGCGTCCATGCCGGTACCGGCGGTGATACGCGATGGCAGGCCGACGGTGAGCTCGGGGTCACAGATCACGACGGACGGCATCATCCGCGGATGAAAGATCACTTTCTTGGTATGCGTGTCGGTATCCGTCAGCACACCCGCCCGGCCCACCTCGGATCCGGTGCCGGCGGTGGTGGGTATCGCCACGATCGGCGCGATGCGGGAGGCATCCGCCCGTGTCCACCAGTCGCCCACATCCTCGAAGTCCCACACCGGCCGGGTCTGCCCCGCCATGAAGGCGATGAGCTTACCCATGTCGAGCCCGCTGCCGCCGCCAAAGGCGACCACGCCGTCGTGACCAGCCTCACGGTAGGCCGCAATGCCGGTCTCGAGATTGGCGGCGACGGGATTGGGCTTGACGTCGGAAAAGCTGCGTACCGTCAGTCCAGCAGAGGCCAGAAGCTCCTGTGTGCGGTGCGTGATCGGTTGTGCGGCGAGCCCGCTGTCGGTCACCAGGAGTGGACGAGTAATACCGAGCATCCGGCAGGCATCGGCTACTTCGATGATGCGACCCGCGCCGAATCGTATCGCCGTTGGATAGCTCCAGTTCGCGATCGGTGTCGACATGCTGGTTTCAGTAGCGCTCGAAGCCGCGCTTGAGCTCCCAGTCGGTGATCCGGCGGTCGTACTCCTGCTGCTCCCAGCGCGCGGTATGCACGTAGTGGTCGATCACCTCGTCCCCGAACGCTGTACGCAGCATGCTCGAGCCATCGAGCAGCGCGGTCGCCTCACGCAGCGTCTTCGGGATTTCCGGCAGCGCCTCGCTCCCGTAGGCATCCCCCTCGAACACCGGCGGAAGCTCGAGCCCCTCGTCGATGCCCGCTAGACCAGCGGCGATCAGTGCGGCAAAGGCGAGGTGCGGATTCAGATCCGCGCCGCCGATCCGGCACTCCGCGCGGATTGCTTTCGAGCCCGCCCCGCAGAGTCGGAAGCCTGCGGTGCGGTTGTCGTCCGACCAGACGATACGCGTTGGAGCGAACGTGCCGGCTTGCTGAAACCGCTTGTAGGAGTTCACGAATGGCGCGAGAAGCCAGGTGAGCTCGGCCGCGTACTTGAGCTGACCGGCCAGAAAGTGGCACATGAGCGGGCTCATTCCCCGGTCTGCCTCTGCGTCCAGAAACAGGGGCTTCCTGCCAACGGCATCCCATAGCGAGGCGTGAATATGGCAGGAAGATCCTGCCAGCTCGTAAGCCCACTTCGCCATGAAGGTCACGGAACGGCCGTGCAGGAAGGCGATTTCCTTGATGCCGTTCTTCATGATCACGTGGCGGTCGGCCATGGTGAGTGCATCAGCGTACCGGACGTTGATCTCTTCCTGACCGGGTGCCCATTCACCCTTGGAATTCTCCACCGGAATTCCGGCGCCGTGCAGGCCGTTGCGGATGGCCTGCATCACATCCTCCTCCTTGGTGGTGGCAAGGATGTAGTAGTCGCCGATGTAGGGGCTCGCAGTCTGAAGATCGGCGTAGTGCTTGGTCCGCGCTGATTCGAAAGTTTCCTGGAAGAGATAGAACTCGAGTTCCGAGGCGAGAAACGCCTGATATTTTCTTGCCTCGAGCCGCGCGCACTGCGCCTTCAGGATCGCGCGCGGGCTGTGGGCGAGGTCGTTGCCGTGGTGATCCTGCACATCCGCGAGAACCAGGGCCGTGCGGTCGAGCCAGGGGATCACCCGCAACGTGTCGAGGTCGGGTTTCATCACGAAGTCTCCGTAGCCTGCGCTCCAGTTGGCGGCGCGATAGCCGGGTACGGGCTCCATGTCGATGTCGTTGGCGAGCAGATAGTTGCAGCCGTGGGTCTCCTCCCAGGCGGTGGTGGCGAAGTGCTCGGCGTGAAAGCGCTTGCCGATCGGGCGGCCGAACATGTCCACGATGGCCACGATCACCGTGTCGATGGCGCCATCGGCAATCGCCGATCTCAGAGAGTCCAGACTCAACATCCCTTCCACGAACCGTTCTCCAGAGCGCAGTCGCGGCAACGATGCGATGCTTAGCCAAGCGGGTCAACCGACCCGAGCTGAGTGCTGAATGGTGCGATCGGTGATCGCCCAGGTTTGAGCGTGTGGCGACTACCCGCCGAGCGCCTGCAATGGCGCCTTGTCCTCGGGAGCAAGCTGGTGCTTGAACCGCAGAGCGGCGCCCGCCAGCGTCTTTGCAGCGTCGCTCGCGGACGGATCTCCGATGATGCCCTGCAGTGCGCTCCGTTCGTTGTCCGGCACCTGATGCTCGATGTTGCCGATCGCACCGGCAATGATGCGCAGGTCCGTATCGACCTGCTCATCGGAGGCGATTCCTTCCAGGGTGGCTTTCTGCTCCGCACTCGGGAAGTGCTGCATGGTGAGGAGGATCTGGGCCAGGGTTGGAACGGCGGATTCGTCTGCACGGGCGGGCTGGCCCAGGGTCAGAAACAACAGAAAAGCAAGGCTCGTGACGAGTTTCATGGCGAACTCCCATAGCGGGCGAGTAGTCCCGCACACGCTACTCCAGTCGCCGACAGATGTCGCGCCCGCATCACCGATGCACTCCGCTGGGCCGGGTCGATCCCTCATCGGAGTCGATCAGCTTGCCGGAACTGCAAATACGGCGATGAACGCCAGCACTGCGGCAATCGCGCCCATCCAGACGCGCTGCAGCGTACGCGTACAGACGCTGATCGCCACCAGGCACTGCAGCAGGTAGTAGAAGGCAAAGGCGCGCGAGGCCAGCGCCACGATCTCGAGGGTTTCGGCGGACCAGGCGAGCATGATGGCACCGCTGCCGACCAGAATGTACGCGTATCGCGTCTTCAGGTGATCGTGGGTCACCTCTTCCAGGTTGCCTGTTGCCGCCAGGGTGTCGGCGACCGCGGCCGAAAACTGGCTGAGCGCAGCGGCGGTGATAAGGGGCAGGGTGAGCAGACCGACGGCGGCGCCGACGAGCCGGATCAGACTGTTGTCGGTGTAGTGACCGTCCAGGGTATGCACCACCGGCAGGGCCAACGCCACGAACAGCACATACACGCCGGCGGAGATGATCTGTGACCATCGCGAGGCGGCAATCCGGGTGTCGGCATCGAACTCCTCACTGAGGTAGCGAGGGGTCTCGAAACCCTGAACCACGATGAGCGTGCCAGCGACGATGGTAGCCACCTGCCACCCGGTGTGGTCGAGCGCCTTCGGCCAGATGATCCCTGCCGAGGAGCCCCATGCGTCCCAGCCGTACAGGCCGAAGCCGCCCAGCAGCAGGACGATGATCAGCAGCGTCGCGTAGAGCGCTATCTCTTCCAGCCGTTCGAGCATCTGCAGGCCGCGAACCACGCCGGTTGCGGTGATCGCGACGATCACGCAGGTGGTGAGCAGGTCCTCGTTGACGGAAGTGTCGAGGTGTACGCCGCCCAGCACGAAGGCGGAGAGGATGTGCAGATACAGGCACACGGAGATCACGTACGCGAGGATCAGGGCCAGGTCGGAGGCGCGCTCGAACGAGAGGGTGGCTTCGGAAGGGGTGCCTGCCAGCACCGGCTCGGCGTGGCGGATGTTGAATCGGATCACGTTGCCCACGGCATAGGCGAGCGCACAGATGCCCGCCATGGCGATCACCGACCAGCTGCCTGTCGCACCGGCAAGGATCGGTACGATAACGAGAAAGCCGCTGCCGAAGATCGACGCGAGCGGTGTGCTCGTCGCGTCCAGCAGCGGCTTTCGTGGGCCTTTCATCGGTTCCTTTCCGGATTGTCGGGACGACTGTCAGTCAGCGGTTCCCAGCGTCGGCTGATCACCCGGGCGCCATACTTGTCGAGAATGAACTTCCACGCCCAGACGATCAGCACCTTGATCTTCACGTCGAAGCCGATGAGCCCGCGGATGTGTACGAGCAGCCACAGCCACCAGGCGAAGCGTCCCGTCACCTGCCGTCCGAAAGCGGTGCCCACCGCGGCGTTGCGACCAATCACGGCAAGCTGGCCCTGCTCCTGGTAACGGAATGTGCTTGCACTGCCGTTCAGCAGCCGCGCGACGAACCTGCCTGCCTGCTCCGCCGCAGGGGCGAGTCCCGGCAGAGGATGGCCCTGCCAGGTGTAGGCGGCCAGGTCACCGACGACGAAAACGTCGGGATGGCCGTCCACGTTGAACCGGGCGTCCACTGGAATGCGCCCGACATGGTCGACCGTGATGCCGGCCTGGTCCACCAGCGCCTGGAAGGCCGGAGGCGCGGCGGCACCCGCCGCCCAGATGACGGTGGCCGCAGTCAGCACCTCCTGTCGGTCGTCCTGCTCGATCAGGAGACCATCGCTGTCGATGGAGAGCACCCGGGTACCCGCGCGTACCTGAACGCCGAGGCGCGCGAGCTTCTTCACCGCGTCCGCCGATGCGGACTCGGCGTACTGCGCGAGCACGCACGGGCCGGCTTCCAGGAGGGAGATCTCGCAGCGCCGGGGATCGAACGAGCTGAACTCCCGCGCCAGGGTTCGACCCGTGAGCTCGCCGATGGCACCGGCGAGCTCAACGCCCGTCGGCCCGCCGCCGATGACCACGAAGCGCAGGTGCCGGGCGCGGATCTGAAGGTCCTCCGTGTACTCGGCGGTCTCGAGCGCACCGAGTACACGGTCACGAATGACGAAGGCATCCCGCAGATACTTCAGGCTCGGGGCACTGGCACGCCAGTCGTCGTGGCCGAAGTAGTTGTGGCCGAGTCCTGCCGCGAGGATCAGCTTATCCCAGGGGAACTCGACGCCGTGGGCGGTCCGCACCACCCGGCGATCGAGATCCATGCCCGTCAGCTCCGCCTGGACGACGCGGGCCTGCTCTGGCGGCAGGATCATGCGCAGCGGTGTCGCGATGTCCGTGGAGTCCAGCGATCCGGTTGCCACCTGATAGAGCAGCGGCTGAAACAGGTGGTAGTTCTCCCTGTCGAGCAGCGTCACCTGGAATCGGCGCGCATCGAGCGTGCGCGCCGCCGCGAGGCCGGCGAAACCACCGCCGACCACGACGACGCGTGAACGGTGTTGAGAGGCAGGAGTACTCATCCGCCGGCACGATAGCGGTCGACCGCCAGATGGACCAGCCAGACGACAACGGAGATGCCCAGAATCGTCAGGGCGATCGTCAGCTCATAGTGCTTCAGCTCTCCCAGCCAGCGGGTGAGGAGTTGCCCGAAAAGGTAGCCGGCGCTGACGACGGCGGTCGACCAGATCAGCGCACCGAAAAGGCTGAAGCAGAAGAACTTGGTGCGCGAGACGTTGGCCAGTCCCAGTGCAAAGGGTGTCAGTGAACGGATACCGTACATGAACCGGTACGCCAGCATGAGCAGATTCTCGTGCGTGTCGATGAATCTCGAGACGCGATCGATCCGGGCCTGCCAGGCGGGACGACGTTGTAGATAGCTGCGTCCTTTGAGCCTGCCGAGATAGAAGAAGAACTGATCGCCTGTCAGCGTACCGGTGAAGGCGACGCCGATGGTCGCGATCACGTTCAGGTAGCCCTGATGCGCGGCGAAGCCGCCGAGGAGGACGATCGTTTCTCCCTCCAGAACGGCGCCGATGAGAATGGCCAGGTAGCCGTATTGGCGGATCAATTCGTCCATGGAGCGGTGGTCGGATCACGAAATCCCTGTTTGCGCCAGGCAATCGTAGCCTGATTTCGGCAGGGAGCACGCATCGGTTCGGTCGGCGAAGCCGCCCCGCTTCAGATCGTGCAGTGCTCCTGCACGAACATACACCGATCGCGGCGATGCTCGCCGTGATCTGGATGACGTCACCGATGGTTTTCGGGTTGACCCGGGACATGGCGCTGCGCCCCCACCGTGGTACTACCCGAGTTGATCGTTGGGAGCGTCACTCAGGCGGTGGCCACCTGCCGGCCCGTGGGCAGGTACGAGCCGACGAACATGCCGACGATGCTGGCGATGAAGCCGGCGAACTGCGGCGGCAGCGAGGCTTCCGGAGCGACGAACTCCATGACCAGCCAGACGATGAGTCCGAGAATAATGGAGGTGCCGGCACCGGTGTTGTTGGCGCGGGACCAGAACAGGCCCGCGAACAGGGGCACGAACGCGGTCGCGAGCGTGATCTTGTAGGCGTTCTCGACCATCTGGTGGATACCGGTCGCCGCTTCCAGGGACCACAGTGCATAGAGTGTTACCCCGACCGCGAAGATCGCGACCACGACGCGGGTGATCCACAGGAAGCGCTCGTCCGTGAGCTGACGTTCGTCTAGAAACGGCTTCAGCAGGTTTTCGGAGATGGTCACGGACGGCGCCAGCAGCGTGCCGCTCGCGGTGCTCATGATCACGGACAGCAGCGCGCCGAAGAACACCACCTGCGCCACCATGGGCAGGTGGCTGACGACGAAGCTCGGCAGCACCAGCTCCGCGTTCTCTTCGAGCAGGGTCGTCGCCTGTACGGGGTCGACCATGGTGGCCGCATAGGTCAGGTAGATGGGCACGGCAGCGAACAGGAAGTAGGCGATACCACCGAGGGTGGTGCCCCAGACGGCAACCCGTTCGTCCTTCGATGAGTTGGCGCGCTGGAAGACGTCCTGCTGCGGGATGGAGCCGAATCCCATTGTCAGCAGTCCGGCGAGAAAGGTGATGATGGCGGCCCAGCTCGCCTCCGGCCAGAACTCGAACTTGCCGGCGGCCTGGGCGTCCGCGATCACCGGCGCGATGCCCCCGACCTCGGGCATGTCGGCAACCAGGGTGCTGATCCAGAGCAGCCCGACGACGATGACCGTCATCTGCACCACCGTCGTCAGCGCTACGGACCACATGCCGCCGAACAGGGTGTAGATGAGCACCACGCCGGCGCCGATCACGATGCCCTGCCCCTGGGTGATCATACCTTCGGAGAGCACGTTGAAGACCAGACCGAGGGCGGTGACCTGGGCAGAAACCCAGCCGAGATAGGAGAGCGCGATGGCAAAGCTCATGGCGGCCTCCACGGGCCGGTTGAAACGGCGTCGGTAGAAATCGCCGAGGGTGGTCAGCCCCATCCGGTAGAGCGGTCGAGCGAATACGAGGCCGAAGATCACCAGGCACAACGATGCGCCGAACGGATCGGAGATCGTTCCGCCGAGGTTCTCGTCGAGGAAGGTGGCCGGTATGCCCAGCACGGTCTCGGCGCCGAACCATGTCGCGAACACCATGGCGACGACCACGAACATGGGCAGGCTGCGTCCCGCGGTGATGTAGTCCCGGGCGTTGTGCACCCGCGTGGCGGCATAGACGCCGATGCCGATGGAGAGAACGAGATAGGCGATGACGAATCCCAGCAGGGTCGAGGTCATGATCGGGCGGGGGCTCCAGGTTGTTCAGTGCGTTCTGCCCGGCCGGGCCGGCGCGATGCTCTGCATTCTTTCAGATTCGAGGGGATAGTCGAGCCCCCGGAAGCGCTCAGTGCTTGGCCGTCCAGCGGTCCAGAACCACCATGCCGATGGCGGAAAGAACGAACGCCATGTGGATGATGACGAACCAGAGCAGCTTGCCGTTGTCGATGTGCTCGACATTGAGAAAGACGCGCAGCAGGTGAATGGAGGAGATCGCGACGATGGATGCGGCAACCTTGGTTTTCAGCGTGCTGGAGTCCAGCTTGCCCAGCCAGCCGAGCTTCTCTTCTTCCTCGGCGAGCTCGATACGGGAAACGAAGTTCTCGTAACCGCTGAACATCACCATGACGATGAGCCCGCCCACCAGGGCCATGTCGATGAGACCCAGCAGCACGAGTACCAGATCGGACTCGGTGGCATGGAAGACATTGGGTAGCAGGTGGAGCAGCTCCTGGAAGAACTTCATGGCCAGAGCCACGAGTGCCAGGCTGAGTCCGAGGTAAATGGGGGCCAGGAGCCAGCGGCTCGCATAAAAAAGTCGTTCGACGATCTGCTCCATGGTCTTCGAGTCGGGTACCGGGTGCCGGGGAGGCGGCAGGATAACCGAGCGTCCTTCCCCGGCCCAGCAGTTCCGGCGATTCACCGGAGCCTGCTCGTGTCACTTATTATCCGGGGATCTGTTGTCGAGCTGTTCTGTCCGAATCGCGGATTCGAAGTCGTAACCGGACAGCGTGCTGTACGGTGCGGAATCCGTGGTGGTCTCGGCGCCGGTGAGGCTGCTGCCGGAGTAGACGGTGCCGGAGGGGATCTGCCCGGGAATCGGCTCCCGGAGGTACTTGGTCCAGGTCCGGTTGCCGTCGGCATCGTAGGTTTCCTGGTACTGAGTGGGCGTACCTGCGTGGGTAACGCCGGCGGCCAGCAGCAGAGCGATTCCGAAAATCCTGGGATTCATTTGAGGTCTCCTGTGGTTTGGCTTACCGGACCTTCCGGCTGACCGTAAGTCACAGGTGTCCTGCGGAAGGTTCAAAACGCACGGAGTGCCGTCTCGATGCGCCGGACCACCACCTCCGGGGCGGCATCGATTGCCACGTGGATGCCCGCGTCGGGCGGCTCGAGGGTCTCGAACTGGCTGTCGAGCAGCGACGAGGGCATGAAGGCGTGTTCGCGGCTGGTAAGTCGCGCGCTGATCAGTGCCTTCGACCCGTCGAGGAAAACCGAGACCACACGATGCTGGTCGATGCCGAGCAGGCGGCGGTGGTCGACCTTCAGCGCGGAGCAGGCCAGCACCAGCGGCCGACCAGCCGCCACGTTCTGCTCGACGAGCGCGTGCAGGGCCTGGAGCCAGGGCGTCCGGTCTTCGTCACTGAGTGGCGTTCCCTGGCGCATCTTCCGGACGTTGGCAGGTGGGTGGAAGTCGTCCGCATCCCGGAAATCCCAGCCGAGCCGCTCCGCCAGCAGGCGGCCGATGGTGGTCTTGCCTGCGCCGCTCACCCCGCAGACGACAAGGACTACGACGTCTTCCATTGGGCGTGATGGGTGCCTGCCTGATCCGTGCGCTCGAAACCGTGCGCGCCGAAGGCGTCGCGTTGCGCCTGGATGAGGCGGGTAGGCAGTCGTTCGCTGCCGAGAGAGTCGTACCAGGCGAGCGCCGCGCTGGTGCAGGGCGCCGTGGTACCGGCGTCGACGTTGGCGGCAACGAACCTACGCCATTGCCGCACGACTTTCCCGAGCCGCGATCCGAAGAATTCCGTCTCGGCAAGGGACGTGAGACCGGGTGCCGACCGGAAGGTAACCTCGAGATCCCTCAGCAGGTCAGCGCGGATGATGCAGCCGCCCTGCCAGATGCGTGCGACTTCGGCGAGGTCGAGCTGCCAGTCGTACGCTTCGCTCGCCGCGGCGAGCAGGTCGAATCCCTGAGTGAAGCTGGCCAGAAAACCGGCGTAGAGGGCGCTCTGCAAAGCTTCAGCATCGAGGTGCAGCGGGGGGCCTGACCCCGGTACGGGTTCTGCGCGCTGAATTCGGGAACGCGCCGAGATCATCCGTTCGGTAACCGCGGCGGTGATGGCAGGCACCGGCACGCCCAGCGTCAGGGCAGTTTCTACCACCCAGCGGCCGGTACCCTTCTGTGCCGCGCGATCGGCGACGCGATCGACGAGATAGCCATCGCCCTGTGGATCGGGCGCGGCAAGGATCTCCGTCGTGATATCGATCAGGTAGCTGGCCGCGGGGCCCCTTCTGAAGCCGACGAAAGCCTCGCGCTGCCGTGTGCGGTCCCAGTCCAGCACATCCGTCATCGTCCGCCAGGTCTCGGCGATGATCTGCATGAGGGCGTACTCGATGCCGTTGTGCACCATCTTCACGAAGTGGCCGGCACCATCGGGACCGACCCGTGCCGCGCAGACTGAGTCGGCCGCACGCGCCGCGAGAGGCTCGATGACGCTCCGGATGCGGTCATAGTCATCGGCACTAGCGCCGACCATGATCGAGGCGCCGTGCCGGGCGCCCGCTTCGCCACCGGAGATTCCAGCCCCCACGAAACCGATGCCATGCGCCTGCAGCTCTGCGCCGCGGCGCACGGTGTCCCGGTAGTGTGAGTTGCCGCCATCGATGACGATGTCACCTGGCTCGAGCGCGGGCAGCAGGTCACCGATCACCCGATCCACGGCGTCGCCGGCGGTGACCATCAGCAGCAGCATCCGGGGTCGTGTGACGCGGCGAACCAGATCCACGGGGTCGGTGGCTGCGGGTACAGGGGATGCAAGCGCCGCCGCGAATCGGGCGAACTCGTCCGGGTCGTAGCTGTAGACGGCGAGCGGTATGTCGAGCTCAGCCAGCCGCCAGCCCAGGTTGCGGCCCATGGCCCCCAGGCCGATGAGGCCGAGCGTTGCCGTCATCTGCAGGTCTCAGCGACCGGGTGCACGGTCCAGCCAGGCCTGCATGTCCCAGTCCGGCCAGCGCGCCCGGGTGAGCGCCAGAGTGCGCGGTGTCCAGAAGGGATCGCCGGGCGGCGGAATGCCGAGGACGGCGAGCTGCTCCGGGATTGCGTTGGCGAGGATCGGGGCCCAGTTGCGGTCTGCCGAGACCTGCCAGACGTGGAAGCCGATCTGATCGTTTCCAGCGGCCTTGTAGCCCACGGTCATGGTGTAGCGGTGCGCACCTTTCAGGGTCAGATTCGTTCCCCGATGGAAGGTGTCGATCCCATGGGCCACCAGGGTGCCCGCCGGTGCCGCGGCAGAACGCTCCCGCGCCTTGAGAGCAGCCTGTTGCTCGGCGGTGTTGGCGAGCACCTCCCCTTCGCCCAGTACCTCCCAGGCATCGGGCTTGGTCACGTAATGGAGTGCGCCGTGCGCATCGGTGACGTCTGTGAGATAGACGATGAAGTCGATGGTCCGGCGGCAGGGTTCGTCGGACGGCACCGTCAGCGTGTGGTTGCCGAAATCACAGTGGAAGGGCTGGTCGAAGTCCGCCTCGCCGGTGAACTTGGCCCAGGTATGGGACTGGTAGAGATGCACATCCGGCACGCCCAGCGCTGCCCGGGCAAAGTCGATCAGTGCCGGGTGCAGCGACAGCAGGTTCATCTCGACGGAACCGTCGTACGGCAGGGTGTCGACGTTCATGAACTGGTGCCGGTTGAACCTGCCGATCTGGCCTTCCCCCTTGCGGTTCATGACCTCTGCGGCATCCGGTCGGCGTCCACCGTAGAGCCGCTCGTAATCGGCCACGACGGGCATGATCTCGTCGGGGGTAAAGAATCCCGGCACGATGGCGAAGCCATCCCGGCGCCAGCGCTCGACATCCGCCTCGGAGAACCGGCGATGTTCCGTTGACGAAACCGGAGTGTCTGCTTGAGCCTCAGTCATCTTGTCAGCTCCCGTCGTCCCGCCACAGCCAGCGGAGGCTGTCGGCAAACAGGGCACCGCCGTGAGCGAGGTTGTGACCGCCGGTGCCGAACGCGAAGCGGTAATCGTAACCTGCCCAGTCGAGCGCACTCGCCATGGCCTGATTCGCCAGCGCCCAGTTGCCGAAGGGAGTGTCGGCATCGTGCTCACCGCTCTGCAGAAAAACCCGGATCGGCTTTCTCGGAGTACGCCGTATCAGGGATGGATAGTTGTGTCCGCCCCAGATGTCGGTGAACGAGCCGCAGTGACTGAGCACCCGCGCACACTCCCCGGGATGATGCCAGGCGGCGGTGAACGCGGCGATCCCGCCGCTGCTGATGCCGCAGGTCGTCCGATGCTCGGGCTCGGCGCTGATCTTCATGCCGATCTGCTGCTCGACCAGCGGCAGAATCTCCGTGAACAGAAACTCGCCGTAGTGCGGTGTCAGCCGGTCGTACTCCAGGCTGCGCTGCGCCGTCCGCGCGTCGTAGGACTCGATGGGTCCGACGACGGGACCTTCGGGTTCTCCCGGCAGGATGAACACTGCCACCGTCGGCTCGATCTCACCGGTATGGTGCAGAGAATCGAGCACGCTGGTGGCCCGCACCGGACCCTCTCGGGACAGATACCAGGCACCGTCGTTGAAAAAAATCAGTCGGAGCGTGGCAGCGTCTGTCACCGGCGGCGAGTAGATCCACAGGTTGCGTCGCGTCCCCGCATACACGGTGGACCCCTGCCAATCCTCGAGCTTCACTACGTTACCCCGGGCCACCTCCACATCGGGAAACGCTTCCGGACAGGGATGGTAGGCCGCATCCCAGACCGGATTCCTTTCCGCGCCGTTCCTGCGGCCGTTGACCACCGCAGGAATGGGGCGGTCGAGCTGCAGCTGTCCGATGAGCTCACGGGGTGTGGGCAACGCTCTCCTCCGGCGTACCGGGTCGCTCCGAGTCTACTGCCTCGGCAAAACGGAGCGCCAGTTTGACCGATCTGCGCTACCGCGGACGTCGTCGGGTAGCGACCACCATGCCGGCGAGGCCGAGCAGCGTGACCAACGCGCCGCCGAAAAATGTACCGGCCGGTCCGAACCATGCCCAGAGCCCACCGGCGATCACGCTCGCGAGCAGGGTGGCGATGCCTGTCACGAGGTGGAACACGCCGAACGCCGAACCGCGCAGCGGCGACGGCGCCGAGTCGGAGACGAGGGCGGCGAGCAGTCCCTGGGTCATGCCCATGTGCAGACCCCAGAGTGCCACCCCCACCAGTACGATCCAGAGATCGGGTGCCGTGGCGAGGATAAGATCCGCAAGGATCAGGATCACGAAACCGATTATGAGCAGCGAGCGACGGTCGAGCCGGTCCGAGATCACCCCGACGGGATAGGCCGAGACGGCATAGACCACGTTCATGATGACGAGCACGAGCGGGATCAGGGACGGTACCAGCCCTGCGTCGCTGGCCCGCAGAACTAGAAACGCTTCGCTGAATCGGGCCAGCGTGAGCGTTGCCCCGATGGCGACGACCCCCCAGAAGGTACCGCCCATTCGACGCACGTCGGCGGGGTGCACGGCATTTTTCTCCGTGTCTCCCGGTGCCTGCGGTTCCGCTTCCGGCTCCTTGACGCCGAACACCAGTATGGCGACGGCGATGAGGCCCGGTATCACGGCGATCCAGAACACGGCGCGGAAATCTCCGGCAAGCACCGCCATCAGGCCGATGGCGAGGAGTGGTCCGGCGAAGGCGCCCACCGTGTCGAGGGACTGGCGCAGACCATAGGCAGCACCGGTCAGCTCCGGCGCCACCATGTCGCCGATCAGCGCGTCCCGGGGCGCACCGCGGATACCCTTGCCGACGCGGTCTGAAAACCGGGCGAAGCCAACCCAGGCCGCCGCCGGCGCTATGGCGAACAGCGGCTTGGAGAGCGCGCCGAGACCGTAGCCGATGACGATCAGCAGCTTGCGCCTGCCAAGCCGGTCGCTCAGCCATCCGGAGAAGAGCTTGGAAAACGACGCGGTCGCCTCGCCGATGCCCTCGATCAGGCCGACGGTGATGGTGCTGGCGCCGAGTACCGTGACGAGGAAAACGGGCAGCAGCGCGTGGATCATCTCCGAGGAGACATCCATGAACAGGCTCACCAGGCCGAGCGCCCAGATGCCTGCAGGCAGCCGGTTTCTCATCGTCCCGTCGTTCATCATCCCCGCCAGTAGGCTCTCGTCAGCAGCACGAACACGGTCATCAGCTCGAGGCGCCCGAGCAGCATGGCCAGGGCGAGCAGCCATTTTGCGAGTCCGGGCAGTGGCGCGAAGTTACCGGCGGGACCGACGATGTCACCCAGCCCCGGCCCGACATTGGTGACCGCCGTCGCCGCGGAAGACAGCGCGGTGATCAGATCGAGGCCCATGGCCCCGAGTGCCACGGTGAGTCCGATCACCGTCAGGCCGATGGCAAAGAAAAAAGCGACCAGGGCGGAAGTGATGGACGGATCGACCATCCGATCGTGCATACGCACGACGAACACGCCATTGGGGTGAATGAGCTTCTTGATCTGCGTGGAGAGCATCTTCAAGGCGATCTGGATACGGAATGCCTTGACCGATCCGGCCGTGGATCCGGAGCAGCCGCCGGTGAACATGAGAAACAGGAACGCCGCCACGAAGAAGCCGCCCCACAGCGAGTAGTCCGTGCTGACGAAGCCGGTGGTGGTGATGGTGCTGACCATGTTGAAGGTCACCACGGTCCAGGCCCGCACGGTAGAGCCGCTGCCCGTTTCGTACATTGACGTGCCGAGCAGCGTCACGAGAATGATCATGCCGCCGAAGAACACGACCTGATCGTCTCTGAACAGCGCCTGCGGCCCTACGCGAAGGGCCTGCAGGAGGACGAGGAACGGCAGGCTGCCCAGCACCATGAACAGGGTGCATATCCACAGCATGCCGGTCGCATCGTACTTGCCCATGGAGGCGTCCGAGGTCGAGTAGCCGCCGGTGGAAACAGTGGTCATGGCGTGATTGATGGCATCGAAGGCGGACATGCCGAACAGCCAGTAGCAGAACGCGCAGAGCACGGACAGGGCGACGTACAGCGCCCCGATCCGGGCGGCCACGTCCCGGGTGCGGGGCAGGGTCTTGTCACTCCAGTCGGAAGATTCGGTGCGGAACAAGCGCATGCCCCCGACCCCGACCAGCGGCAGAATGGCCACGGCCATGAGCATGAAGCCGAGACCGCCGACCCACTGCAGCAGCGAGCGCCACAGCAGAATGGGGTGAGACATCTGGTCGAGTCCGACCAGCACCGTGGAACCCGTTGTGGTGATCCCGGACATGGACTCGAAGAACGCGTCCGTGAAGCTGATGTGCTCGTGCAACACGAAGGGAAACGAGCCGGAGACGCCGGCGACCACCCACACCATCGTGGTGATCAGAAACGCCTGTCGCGGGTGGATGGCGATACCGGGGCGGCGGAAGATCAGGTAGAGCAGCAGTGCGGGAATCAGCGTCAGCCCCGCGGATTCCAGGAATGGCTCGTAGTCCTGGGTGCCGCCGAGAAAACCGACGAGGGCGGGAATCAGCATCAGATCACCCATCGCGATCATGGTGACGCTGACGACGAAGAGAATCGGACCCGGATTCACGGCTGAAAAGAAGACCGTCGTTCGGCAGGGCCGGCTGATTCTACATGCAATTGGAGGAAGCTTGGTGCACTCTCGAAACCCGGAGCTGGAGTTGAGAACATGAACTCAGATCGGACAGTGGGCCAGTGCGGTGCGGGCCGGGGTACCCACACCCGGGTCACGTGCTGGCTCGTGCTGATCTGGCCGATCCTGCTCGGTGGCTGCGAGGAGGCCGGCTTCTCGGTCTACACGCCGGTCGATGAGCTTTCCTTCGCCGATCCCGCGCTCCGTGATTGCGTGACGAAGACGGCGGAGGAGAACGACTGGCCGACCGCAGGCAGGATGGAGACGCTGCACTGCATCGGTACCGACGAACCCAGTATCACGAAGCTGGAAGGTATCGGTGCGCTCGGCAACCTCAACGATCTCAGCCTGGCCCATAACGGTATCCGTGACGTAGCTCCGGTGCTCAGCCTCGACAAGCTGGCGCGACTGGATCTGGCCTTCAACGGCATCGAGCACATCGAAGCGGTCCCCAGAACGCAGCATCTGGACCTCAACCACAACCAGTTGGATAACCTTGCCTTCGTCAGCTCCGCGCCGACCATCCGGACGCTGCTCGTCGAGTACAACAGGCTCGCCGACCTGCACCCGCTGCGGCAGCTGAAATGGCTGGTCGAGCTGCAGGCGAGCGGAAACCAGCTCGAGGACCTGGACGGTATTCAGGGGCAGCGACATCTCCGGTACCTCGGAGTATCCAACAACCGGATCGCCGCAGTGGATGCGCTTGCGGATCTGAAGACCCTGGTGGGACTGCAGCTCGCAGGTAACCGCATCACCGACGTTTCGCCGCTCGCGGGGCTCCTCGAGCTCAGGAACCTGGATCTGTCGCACAACCGCATCAGTGACGTGGCCCCGCTGGCGGCGCTCGTCAACCTGAAGGTGCTCAAGCTGTCGGACAATCCCATCGCCAACGTGTCCGCTCTGATGAGCCTCAGCGAGCTGCACGAGCTCGACGTCCGGGGCATTCCGGACCTCACCTGTGACCAGCTCCAGGCGCTCATCGGCGATTTCGGCAGCCGCGTGGTCTTCGCCGACCGGGTCTGCGGGCAGCCGACTGAGGTTCCGCGATAAGACGGGCGCCCGGGAACTATGAGCACGCAAAAACTCTCTATAGTTGCAGACGGCCTTTCAGTAGTACGGACGAACCCCCTGGTGCAGGCATGATTCCACGCGGCGTCGTATGGCTGGTGACAGCCGGCATTCTGATGGTGACGGGTCTGACGGGTGCTGGCCGACCGGCGCGGGCGGACATGGCCCCGGGGCTCACCGTGATCGACGGCGACACACTCAGTCGCGGTGGCGAGCTCGTCCAGTTGAGCGGTATCGACGCACCCGAACTCGGTCAGCAGTGTCACGACGGCGAGATGCTCTATGCCTGCGGGCTGGCAGCGGCTTACGAGCTGGAAAAGATTCTGACGCTGGAACCGGTTACCTGCGCACGGAGTGGTGAGACCGGCGTGAGCTACGAATGCCATACCCCTGACGGCTCGCTCAGCCAGAAACTGGTGGAAGACGGCCTGGCGGTCGCCCTGTCCGGCACCGACCTGGAACCTGCCCAGGACAAGGCCCGTCATGTGCCCCTCGGCATCTGGCGCGGTAAGTTCGTGCCACCCGAGGCATGGCGCGCCGGAACGCGCCTCGTCGGAGAACCTTCCGGCACGGACGCCTGCCCCGTGCTCGGTTTCCAGCAGAACAGCAGACAGGTGTACGTGGTGCCCACGGACGCCGACTACGAGTCCATCTCCCGGGACAAAAACTTGCAGTTGCAGCGGTTCTGCAGCGACGAGGCCGCCCGTTCGAGCGGATATGTGCATCTGGCCGGATGACCCCGGCCGGAAATCCATGTCACGGTTGACCATCGAACGCCTGAGTCACGACGGCCGGGGTGTGGCACGGCACGACGGTAAGGTCGCCTTCGTTACCGGGGCGCTGTCCGGCGAGGTGGTGGAAGCGGCGCTCGCACAGCAGCATCGACGCTTCGACGAGTACCGACTCGTCGACGTGCTCGAGGCATCGCCGGATCGGGTTGAACCACGCTGTCCTCTGACGGGTCGCTGTGGCGGCTGCGATCTGCAGCACCTGGCCGGGCCCGCGCAGATCGCTCACAAGACGCAGGTGCTCGTTGACCAGATCCGTCGCCAGTCGGGCCTGACGCCCGAACACCTGTTGCCGCCGCTGTCGGCGGATGCCTTTGCTTACCGACGCCGAACCCGGTTGGCGGTGGCCGTGCCCCGTCGTGGCGGGCGCCCCGTTCTCGGGCTGCGCACCGCCGGCAGCAGCGAGGTCGTGCCCATCGATCGGTGTCCGGTGCTGGTTCCCGAGCTCGCGGCATTGCCCGGACGGCTGCAGTCGCTGCTGAACGATCTCGAAAACCCAGCAGCGCTGGGACACGTGGAGCTGACCCTGGCGGAAACAGACGGCCAGGCAGCGCTGCCGCTGGTCTATCTGCGTCTGGTGGCCGCCCCGTCAACCGCCGATCGTTCCGCACTGTCGAGCTTTGCGAGAGCGGAGCGGTCATATCTGGCGCTGCGCGTCGGTGACGGAGCACCCGAATACCTGCACCGACCGGAACCTGAAGATCCGGGCTACCGGCTGCCCGAGTTCGATCTGCGTCTGGCCTATCCGCCTGGTGGCTTCATTCAGGGCAACGCCGGTGTCAACCGGGCGCTCGTGCACCAGGTGGTCGCGTGGGTGACGGAGGTCGGCAGCGGTTCCGTGCTGGACGCGTTCTGCGGAGTGGGCAATTTCACGCTAGCGCTGGCCCGTCGCGGGCTGAAGGTGCTCGGCGTGGAAGTCTCGCCGGAGGCGGTGGCCCGGGCCCGCCTCAATGCGGACCGGAACGGGCTGGCCGTGGCCTTTGTGGTGCACGATCTGATGCAGGACGCGCGAAAGCTGCAACGGGATCTGTTCGACACCGCCGTGCTCGACCCGCCCCGCACCGGGGCACGGGCCCTGATTGGCGAGCTTGCCGACCGGCGGGTGGCCAACGTCATCTACGTGTCCTGCGCACCATCTACCCTGGCGCGCGATGCGGCCATCCTTGCGGATGCGGGTTACGCGCTGGAGAAACTCTGTCCCGTCGACATGTTTCCGCAGACCAGCCACATCGAATCGGTGTCGATGTTCCGGCTGGACGGTCGCCAGCTCAGGCGGCGCTAGCGGCTTGGGCGCGGGCCCAGCGCTCGATGTCGGTGCGACCCATGGCGCCGGCCTGACGGGCCACCTCACGCCCGCCGCTGAACAGCATGAGGGTTGGGATGCTGCGGATTCCGAAGCGGGCGGCCGTGGTCTGGGCGACCTCGGTGTTGACCTTGATGACGCGGATGGCCGGCTCCAGATCGAGAGCGGCCTCGGCGTAGGCGGGTGCCATCATCCGGCAGGGCCCGCACCAGGGCGCCCAGAAGTCCACCAGCACCGGAATGTCGCTGCGGGCGATCTGCCGGGCGAAGGCGTCGTCGTCGAGGTCCGCCGGTGGGTTGCCGAACAGGTGCTGGTGACACTTGCCGCACTTCGGGCCCTCGTCGAGCCGCGCCTCGGGAATCCGGTTCGCCGCCCCGCAGGCCGTGCAGACCACATGCAGTGTGTCGGTCATGTTCCCCTCCGTGCGGCGTCCTCGGCGTCACCGTTGTACCCGAGGCAGATGGTTATGGTTACGTGGGTCATCGTCGGCGCCTCAGCTCTGCGCTCCGACCAGACCGAAGCCTGCACCCTGCGGATCGGTGGCGATCAGTACCCAGTCACCCGTCGGCACCTCGTGGGGTGGGAGCAGCACGTTGCCGCCCTGCTTCACGATCGCAGCGTTGGCGGCAGCGATCGAGGGCACCCGGAAGTACATCAGCCAGGCGCCAGGTTGACCGTCGTCCTGGCGCTGCATGATGGCACCGAGCCGGACGTCTGCGCGGTCGATGAAGCAGTAGTCGTCCATGTCCCCCATACTCATCACGTCGTTGAACTCGAACCCGAAGTGCCGGGCATAGAAGGCCTTCGAGGCGTTCAGGTCCGGGCTGGCGAGTTCGTTCCAGCTCACGCGCTGCCGGGCATCCGGTGAAAAGACGTCGCTGACGGCGTCCGGTGCGCCGGCGGGCGGGATTGGATCCATGACGTAGATCGGTACGCCCTGGGGATCGGTCACCATGGCGATACGTCCCACGGGCAGATCCGTCGGCGGCATCTGCAGGGTGCCACCCTCGCTCTGGATGGTCTTCAGCAGGGCGTCCACGTCGTTCGTGTAGAGATAGGGTATCCACATGGGCGCGGCGCCGGCATCGCACATCTCCTTCGAGAGCCTGAGCACACCACCCGCATTGCCGCCATCGTCGCGGACGATCATCCGGTAGTCCTGGTCCCCGGACTGGGGATCCGGACCGTCCGCAATCTTCCAGCCCACCACTTCGCCGTAGAATCCGGCGGCGGCGTCCGGGTCCGTGGTCATCAGCTCGTACCAGATGAAACTCATGCCTGCGCTCCCTGCGATGCGTTCCCCTGCGCAATGTATCAGACTTCGCTTTGCGTGCATGGTGCGGCGCCGGGGGCGGACTCCCGCCGCCAAGACTGCCGGTCTGGCGATCGCCGACGGCGGGTCCTATCATGCCGCCGCCCGCCCATCCACAAACGTGAGGAAGCACGATCCAGTGATACCGAAGATCGAGGATTACTACGAAGCAGACGCGTTCGCGCGCATGAAGGCGCTGGCGGACACCAAGGAAACTCCCTTTCTGGTGGTCGACACGGCGACCATCGCCAGGCACTACGACGAGCTGATCGGCGCATTCCCCTACGCGCTGGTGTACTACGCGGTAAAGGCGAATCCGGCGCCGGAGGTCATTTCCCTGCTCAGGGACCGTGGCTCTTCGTTCGACATCGCCTCGATCTACGAGCTCGACCGGGTGCTCGGCCTGGGTGTCGGTCCCGAGCGGGTCAGCTACGGCAACACCATCAAGAAGAGTCGTGACATCCGTTACTTCTACGAGCGCGGCGTGCGTCTGTATGCCACGGACTCGGAGGCGGATCTGCGCAACATCGCCAAGGCCGCACCAGGCTCGAAAGTCTACGTACGCATCCTCACCGAAGGCTCGCAGACCGCCGACTGGCCGTTATCGCGCAAATTCGGCTGCCAGACGGATATGGCCATGGATCTGCTGATCCTGGCCCGCGAGCTGGGCCTCGATCCCTACGGCGTATCCTTCCACGTCGGCTCCCAGCAGCGTGATATCGGCACCTGGGACGCGGCCATCGCCAAGGTCAAGGTGATCTTCGAGCGTTTGAAGGAAGAGGACGGCATCCAGCTGCGCATGATCAATCTCGGTGGCGGATTCCCGGCGAACTACCTGGTCCGCACCAACGATCTGGCCACCTATGCCAACGAGATCACCCGTTATCTGGAAGAAGATTTTGGCGACGAACGGCCGGAGATCATCCTGGAGCCGGGGCGCTCGCTGATCGCCAACGCGGGCATGCTGGTGAGCGAGATCGTGCTGGTGTCGAGGAAGTCACGCACCGGCCTCAACCGCTGGATGTACGTCGACGTCGGCAAGTTTTCCGGGCTGATCGAGACCATGGGTGAGTCCATCAAGTTTCCCGTGTACACCGAAAAGACCGGGGAGCTCGAGGAGGTGGTGCTGGCCGGCCCCACCTGCGACAGCGCGGACGTCATGTACGAGGACCACAAGTACGAGTTACCGCTCAACCTGGCCATCGGTGACCGGCTGTACTGGTTCTCCACTGGCGCCTACACCACCAGCTACAGCGCCATCGAGTTCAACGGGTTCCCGCCGCTGAAGGCTTATTACGTCTGATCGCGTGGACGCGGAGTTTCACTTCGCCGTGGCGGAAATCGCCATCGCCCTGGCCGGCTTCACCGGGCTCGTCGCGGGTCTTTCCGGTCAGGAACGATCGGGCGGCGCACACGACTACCACGGCCTGCTGAACATCCTGATCAGCAGCGGCTGCGCCCTGGTTTTCGCTCTGCTGCCGACGGCGCTCGTCGACGCGGGCATGGACGTGGATTCGGCCATGCAGATCTCCGGGCTCGTGCTCGGTGTGCTCATGGTCGGAATCATCGGTTTCTACACCGCGCTGGCCCGGCGGGTGCGGCCACGGCATCCGTGGACGTTCTGGTCGCTGCTGGTGGTCGGTCTGCTCATCTCCTGCGGGCTCGTGCTCGGCTCCGCAGGTGTTCTGGACATCCGGTTCTATTCGCCGCAGCTGCTGTGGCTGCTGGCCGTGGGATTCGCGCAGTTCTTCTCGTTTCTGATGCTCAGATGGGGAAGGCCGCGGGAGACCTAGGCCTGCTTCGCCATGGTCGGCACACCTTCCTCCAGCTTCACCCAGTTCTGCTTGCTGTCGCACCAGACGTGGAACTGGGGCTGAAAGGTGCTCGTGTCGTCCAGTGTCCCCGTCTTCAGGAAGATCATGTCCGGGCTCGACGGTACTGCCGAGTAGATCGGTGATCCGCAGTCCCCGCAGAAGTACCGCTCCACCGTATTGCCACTGTCCGTATCGGCGTCCTGGTAGAGCTTCGGCGTGCCAGTCGTGAACCTGAACGACGCGCGGGGCACCGCAGCCAGGGTGGAGAAGGCCGAGCCGGCCTGACGCTGGCAGTTCCTGCAGTGACAGACGCCGGTCATGGCAGGCGTGCCGTCGAATTCGTAGCGGATGCTGCCGCAGAGGCACTGGCCGGTGGTGGACATGTCATGCTCCCTCGTGGTTCGGGCCAATGTAGCAGAAATGGCGGCATGGCCCGAAGGTGGGCAGGTCATCGCGTGGGTTGGTCGTTCACCCGCAGCACGCCGCGGGTGAACGACGAGCCTCTGCTAGTGCTCCGTTGCCTGATAGAGCCGGTTGCGTGTGCAGTCTGCGAGTGCGCCGAACTCGGCGTCCAGCGCCTGACCTTCCGCAGACTCGATGACAGCCTTCGCCTTGGCCCAGGCTTCCAGATTCGGAAAGGAGTCCATGTAACCGAAGGCGTTGGGTTCGCCGACGATGGACGTCAACCCCCAGCTGCGGATCTTGGCGCCCGGATTGGCGTCGTTCTGCAGTTTCAACCACTTGCCGTTTATGGTCGCGGCGTCTTCCAGAGTCTTCCCTTCTTTGAGCGTACACATCCAGAACTCCAGCACGCGATCCTCGGCACTGGCCGCCGATGCCAGAAACAGCGCGGTGAGCGCCAGCAAGGTCGTAATCACTCGATGCATTTCGAATCTCCTCGTTCTGTTGTAACCGTCTGCTCTAGTTGGTGCCCGGATAGAGCAGCCAGTATCCCTGCCAGAGTCCGCTCCGGCAGGTGCTGGCCTGCTCGAACCGGGCGTCCGCCGCCTGGCCTTCCTTGGAGTTCATGTAGTCCCTCATCCCGCGTCCGAAGCTCACCATGTCCGGGAAGGTACCGATCCAACCCCAGTCGACACCGCCGTTGCCGCCACGGAAAGGCGTCACCAGATAGCCGTTGTACTTCTGAAGGTCCGGCGAGCTGATCTTCTTCATCTGCTGCTGCCAGAAATCCACGGCGCTGCGTATGTCCCCACTGTCCGACCCTGGTCTGTTGCTGCAGGCAAAGGTTTCCACCAGGCCGTCGGGTGTGCGATCAAAGGCCATTGCCGGATCGAACGGCTCGGATCCCACGTACTTCTGCTCGGACAGCACGATCATGGAGTCACAGCGTTCGTTGACAGCCTGAAACCTCGTCGCCAGAACGCTGGCGCGTTCCGAACTCATGTATTCGGCCATGCCTTCCATCGTCGCAGCGATGTCGGCGTTAGTCGTTCCCCATATGTAGTCGTAGTCTGTCGTCACGCGGAATGGTGTCCACAGAAACATGCCGAAGCCGTTCTCGCCGGTCCCGCTGTCCTGGTCGCGAAGCGTTTCCAGCAGGGACCAGACGTCCTCGGCGTTCTGTCCCGGGTTTAGCTTGCAGCTGAACAGCTGCAGGACGTTGTTGATGGGTTGGGATTCCTGCGCGTGCACGACAGGAACGATGGCGCACAGTAGTGCGCAGATGAACAGTTTCTTCATTGTTGTTCGCCTGTTGGTCGTTTAGTTGCTGACGGAAACCATGCAGGCAGAGACATCGGCGCGAATGCGCCCGGTGCAAGTAGAAAACGTTTCCCCTGAACAACTTGATACACGCTGCGCGGAGTCAGCGCAAGCGAGGCGATCGTCGAAAGGGATCAGTGGGCCAGCACGGCGGGATACTGCCCGTCACGCCAGAACTCGATCAGGCCCATGCGCGCCATGGCCGGCTCGAAACCGGGTGCGCTGCGGATCGCTGTGGCGATCGGGGTGAACAGGATCTCGGTGTCGATGGCCGCATGCTGGCTGATGAGCAGGTTCAGACCATCGAAATAGCTCTCCGGGTCTCCGAGGAAGTAGAGTGCGCCCAGATACAGGCGTGGTCCGATCACGTGGTCCTCATAGGCGCTCGTGAGTGCCGGAACCGCAGTCTGCACGCCGGTCTCGCCACGCAGGGCATGCATCACGGGCGCCACCCAGTCATCGGGTAGAGACCGTACGCGCTGCAGGTCACGCAGACGGGCCTCCACGGCGGCATAATCCCCGGCGCGCGCCAGCAGCGCAATCTGTGCTTCCGGAGTCGCGAGCTCGCCGATGCCGAGTTCTTCCGATATGGCGAAGTGATCTCTGGACAGATCCAGATCGTCGACCCACAGATACATCACGGCGAGACGCTGATGTGCCACGGCAGACAGCGGATCCGACTGAACACCTGCTCGGGCCATCTCCAGCGCCTGCTCCATGTATCCCACGGTTCCGAGGAACTGTGAGTACTGCTGCCTGATGTCGGAGTGATTCGGCGCGATGGCGATGGCCCGCCGGAAGTACCTGTCCGCCTCGGCCCAGCGCCAGCTTCGAAAAGCGACGTAAGCCCGCGTGCCCACCAGACGGGCACTGTCGAGACCCAGCGATTCCGCGGCGTTCAGAGCCAGCTCCGACTGTTCGAGGTAGGGCAGCTCCGGCTCGTCCAGATAGGTGGGCATCATGGCGAGCGCCTGCGCGAGTCCCACGTTCGCTCTGGCGAATTCCGGATCGAGATCGAGCGCTTTTCGATACAGCTCTATGCTTCTCGCGACCGCTGCGGGTCCGCGCCGGTAGAGCTGGTGATTGCCGCGCAGGTATAGCTGATAGGCTTCGAAGTTGTCCGTATCCCGGGGGCTCCGTGGCGGCTCCGGATTGAGTGTGCCGATCAGCCGATCGACGATGGCACGAGAGATCTCGTCCTGGACTTCGAAGACATCCTCGAGCCCGACATCGAACGATTCGGACCAGAGCTGGATGCCACTGTTGGCATCGACGAGTCGGGCGGTCACGCGGAGCAGGTTGCCGGAGTGGCGGACGGTGCCCTCCAGAATGCTCCCGGCGCCGAGTGCCGAGCCGACGGCGCGGGCGTCCTCCACCCGGTCGCGAAACACGAAGGAGGACGTTCTTGCGATCACCGAGAGACCGTCGGCGCGGGTGAGTACCTCCAGGATCTCCTCCGCCAGACCGTCTCCGAAGTACTCCGCTTCCCGCGCATTGCTCAGACTCTCGAACGGAAGCACGGCGATGGTCGTACCAGGCAGCGACCGGCTGGCGAACAGCATATACGTCGAAATGATGGCCAGGGCTGCGATGATGGCGATGCCGACTGCGGCAAGCCACGTCCGCCGCGTGAGCGTTCGCCGCGTCGGCAGCGGGCTCACGGGTACGATCAGCCGGTAGCCGACCGTCGGTACTGTCTGGATGCAGCGCGGGGATCTGGCATCGTCTCCGAGCACGCCGCGCAGGGCCGAAATGTTGTGAGAAAGCGATTCGTCGGAGACGACCCGACCCTTCCAGACCGTGTCCGCGAACATCTGCCGGGTGACCACCGCCCCACCGGCCCGGGCGAGCTCCAGCAACGTCGCCATCACTCTCGGTTCGAGCTTGTGCTGCCGGCCTTCGCGTTCGACCACCAGTCGAAGCGGGTACACCCTGGTATCCGCCAGGATGAATCCCGCTTCTAGATCTCTGTCGTCTGGCGCGGCAGCCTGCTGCATCCTGCTGACCCGATCTCCCTCCGGTCGAGCATTCCCGAGGCGCCGGGACGTGTCAAATTGGTTGTTGATTTGTCAGTCCGGCAGATTTCTCAAGCAATCTTCAGCTCGAGGTCAGGACTCCTCAGCCGCGACACCCCACCTTCATCCGGACCAACGGTGGGAGAGATGTGATGAAGGAAGTGGTGCAGCTCAGCATGCTGGCGCTGCTGGCGGGTTGCTCTGCGGGTGGGTCATCGGACCGGGTGCCGACTGTCACGGAGACGCCTGCAGGGGTAGTGCTCGAGCGGGGCAGCGTGCTCCGATGGGATCTGGACGTCGGCGATCTGGATAGGGACGGACGCCTCGAGGTGGTCGTCGCCGAAACCGCGCTGGATGGAGGACCCCCGCCACACCCCGGGAGTATGACCGTGTTCCGGCAGACGGCTCCGCGGCAATTCGCCAGGGGTGTGACCTACGAGACGCCGCCGGAGTCCCACTCGGTAAGTATCGCCGACATGGATGCGGATGGCTTTCCGGACGTTCTCGTCGGCAGCCATGTGTCCGAGCCCGGCGTCACCGTGGATCGACTGACGTTGTTCCGGCACTCGGGCTCCGGAGTCGAGTTGCTGGCGGCGGGAAGTATCGAGTTGCCGATCCTGCTGCAGGACTTTGCGATGGCGGATCTCGATGGCGACGGCCTGCCGGAAGTCGCGGCCGCCGGATGGCCACAATCCCTGATCCTCCGGAACGATCCGGACAGTCCCGGGTCGCTGCACGTGGCTCAGATCATCGATCGGACCGCATCATCCCTGGCACTGGCAGACCTGGATGGCGATGGGCGAATCGACCTGATTCTGAATCGGGGTTCGGTGGCAGCATCGTTGAGCATCTATCTGCAGGAAGATGAGTGGTTTGCTTTCTGGGGCGACCTGGATACGGCTGATCCCCGTGAGGTGCGGATTACGGATTTCGACGGTGACGGCCTGGCCGACATCATGGTGACCAGCGGCGTCTCTCCCGGAGGCGCGCCGTGGCCGACTGTCAGTCTCTTCGTTCAGCTGCAGGATCCGGGCGTGCGCCTGGCGTTCCGCCCACCGGTCAGCTACGTGGCCGACCGCAGCGCGGCCGGTTGGCGGAGCGCGCTTGCCGTTGCGGATCTGGACGGAGATGAACGGATCGACGTAGCGATGATCGCCAGCCACGCAAACCGGCAGAGAAGGAACGGCATCTACAACTACATCGAGCTGCGGAGCAACATCGCGGTTCTGCATCAGGCCGAAGACGGCGCGCTTGGCAGCGCGGCGCTGCACCTCATTCCCGAAGGGGTCTGGGATCTGGCGGCTGCAGACCTGGAGAGTGACGGCTACGCGGACATCGTTCTTTCGACGTCACGTTCGGTCACCGTCCTCTTCAACGATGATCGTTCTCCCGGGACGTTTGGCGCGCCGGTGACGATCGACGAGTGACCAGTCGATTCTGCTTACGCTGGCGAGCCCCGCGGCAGTGCGCGGGGCTCGTTCAGCGCGCGTCGATCAGCCCCAGTCGCCCATGCCGGGCGCACCCCCAGGTGCTGCCGGCTTGGGTTCCGGCGCGTCCGCCACCATCGCTTCGGTGGTAAGCAACAGACCGGCCACGGAGGCGGCGTTCTGCAGGGCAGTGCGTGCCACCTTGGTCGGGTCGATGATGCCCATCTTCAGCATGTCGCCGTACTCGTCCGTCTGGGCGTTGTAGCCGTGTGCGCCCTTGCCGGCGCGGACCTTGTCGAGCACCACGCTCTGCTCCATGCCGGCGTTGGCGACGATCTGGCGGAACGGTTCCTCCATCGCCCGGAGCGCGATGTTCACCCCCACCTGCTGGTCGGGGTTGGCCGTCTTCACCTTGGTGCGGATGGCGTCGGCCGCGCGGACGAGGCTCACACCGCCACCAGGGACGATGCCTTCCTCCACCGCTGCACGGGTAGCATGCAGCGCGTCGTCCACCAGGTCTTTCTTCTCCTTCATCTCGACCTCGGTGGCGGCACCCACTTTGATCACGGCCACGCCGCCGGCCAGCTTGGCGAGGCGCTCCTGGAGCTTCTCGCGGTCGTAGTCGGAGGTGGTGTCCTCGATCTCCTTGCGGATCTGGATAGCCCGACCTTCGATGTCGGCCTTCTTGCCGGCGCCGCCGACGATGGTTGTGTTTTCCTTGGTGATCACCACCCGCTTGGCGCTGCCCATGTCGTCGATCAGCGTCTTGTCGAGGCTCAAGCCCACTTCCTCGGAAATTACGGTGGCACCGGTCAGCACCGCGATATCCTTGAGCATGGCCTTGCGGCGATCGCCGAAGCCCGGGGCTTTCACGGCGGCAACCTTGAGGATGCCGCGCAGGTTGTTGACGACCAGGGTGGCCAGCGCCTCACCTTCCACGTCCTCGGCCACGATCAGCAGGGGCCGGCCGGCCTTGGCCACGGCTTCGAGGGCCGGCAGCATGTCCCGCACCGAGCTGATCTTCTTCTCGTTGAGCAGCACCAGCGGGTTGTCGAGCTCGACCTGCATCTTTTCCTGGCTGGTTACGAAGTAGGGGGAGAGGTAGCCGCGGTCGAACTGCATGCCTTCCACCACGTCCAGCTCGTTCTCGAGGGACTTGCCTTCCTCCACGGTGATCACGCCGTCCTTGCCCACCTTGTCCATGGCACGGGCTAAGATCTCGCCGATGTCCGTGTTCCAGTTGGAAGAGACGGTGGCCACCTGGCGGATGGACTTGCTGTCATCGCAGGGTTTGGAAAGCCTGCCGAGCTCATCGGTTGCTGCCTTCACCGCGGCATCGATGCCGCGCTTCAGGTCCATGGGGTTGAAACCGGCGGCGATGGCCTTGTGGCCTTCACGGATGATGGCCTGGGCCAGCACGGTGGCGGTGGTGGTGCCATCTCCCGCCACGTCGGCGGTTCTGGCAGCCACTTCCTTCACCATCTGGGCACCCATGTTCTCGAACTTGTCCTTGAGCTGGATATCCTTGGCGACGGTGACGCCGTCCTTGGTGACCTTCGGTGCGCCGAAGCTCTTGTCGAGCACCACGTTGCGGCCCTTGGGACCGAGGGTCACCTTCACCGCATCCGCCAGCACGTTCACACCGGCCAGCAGACGCTCGCGGGCGTCGTCGGAAAAACTGATCACTTTCGCGCTCATGCTGCTTTCTCCATGTCCGCGCTCGCTTCGATCACTGCCAGAATCTCAGACTCCTTGATGACGAGGAGTGTCTCGCCAGCCACTTTCACCTCGGAACCCGAGTACTTGCCGTACAGCACCCGATCACCGACCTTCACGGTCAGCGGTCGAACTTCACCATTGTCCAGAACCGTGCCGCCGCCCACGGCGATGACTTCGCCCTGGCCGGACTTCTCGGCTGCAGAATCGGGAATCACGATGCCGCCGGTGGTCTTGGTTTCAGCCTCCACGGGCCGCACCACGACTCGGTCATGTAAGGGTCGAATCGTCATGCAGATAACCTCCAACAACGTTTTGAAATGTCAGCATATTTGCTGAATACGAGCGGAAAACGGACGTTTCCCGCAGCGCGCGTGTTTTTGGGGTAACCAGTGGGTTTTTCAAGAGGCCTTCTTGCGCTATATAAAAAAAGAGCAAGCAACGGTGTGAGGAGGTGTTCATGCTGCTGGACGCGCAGGTATCGCCGGTTACCGAAACGTCCCTCTCCCACTACTTCATGAACCGCCTGACCCACTACGCCAGGCGCCTGCGCCCTCCGCCGCCGGAAGACGTCTGCTGGTACCTCGGCAGCCTGCTCGACCGCTTCGGTCGCAGCGACCGGTTTTTTTCCTGGCAGGACGGCCAGCTCACCCTGCGGCCGCTGGCCATGCTCTACAGCGATGCGCTGGAAGCCACCAGCGAACGGGAACGCTGCCTGCTGCTGCAGCAGCTCGGCGACATGGCGCTGTTCATGGGCGCCCTGTTCCCTGACCGGTATGCGCGCCACGGCATCGGCCAGGATTACTTCGTCGGCATGGGCGGCGGCGCTTACGACTATCTGGCCGACAACGCCCGCCGCAATCGACACATCTTCGCCGAGCTGGCCCGGCGCTTCGCCCGGATCCTGGATATGGTGGCCAGCGCCTGTGCGCGGACCGAGACCATGAGCAACGAGGACGTGCTGGCGCTCTACCGGCAGTGGCTGCAGCACCGGGATCCCGCGGCCGCGCGCCGGCTGCGGGCACTGGGGATCGTCCTCGACGGACCAACCGGACAGGTGCACTGAGCTGGCGTCGTGACACCCCTGCCGGATTGGGCTAGTCTCGAAACACGATTTTCAGGGGAGTACGAAGATGGCATCCACACCGGACCTCTCGGACGTCAAGCCGCTGCCGTCCGAAGCACCCATGCACCCCACCACGGTCGCCGCCTACGAGGCGGCATTCGAGGCCCACCAGCACCGCTGGGGCGAGATCCTTCAGGAGAACGCCGAGCGCATGGCCCGCGGCAGCTACTCCCTGCACTGGATGAACACGGACGGCAGCGGCTGGGGCAAGCGCGCCAAGCCGTCGTCCCGCGGGCTCACGTACACGGACATCAACAAGTACAAGGGCAGCGGCGAGATTCCCACCATGGCGACGTGGAAGAACTTCACGCCGCGCGGCTCCATCCGCGAGCCCTACGCCGACAAGTTCCCGGAAGTGGTCGACTACGAGGTGCTCGACAAGTGGGAGCTGTGGTCCGACAACGTCGAGACCCTGTTCGAGGAGGCCAAGGCCCGCCAGTGGAACGCCACCAAGGACATCGCCTGGTCAGAGCTCGAGGCGCTGCCGGAAGACCTGGAGAAAGCCACCTGCCAGCTGTCCACCTTCCTCACCGAGGTGGAGTTCGTTGCTGGCGACTTCCCGGCCAAGTGGCTGTATCGGATTCCCCAGGAGTTTCTGGAGGTGAAGAGCTTTCTCTCCACCCAGATCATGGACGAGGCGCGCCATCAGGAAGTGTTCCGCAAGCGGGCCATGGCCGGCGGCGGGCTGCTTCACGCATCACCCGGCTTCGAGTGGGCGCTGCAGGCCATCATGGAAGCGCCGACTCACACCATGGGGACCTTCCTGCTCAACCTGCTCGGCGAGGGTCTGGTGCTGTCCATCTTCCGGTCCGGTGAGATGATCGCCAAGACCCAGGTGGACAAGGAGATCTTCCGCCGCTGCCTGCAGGACGAGGCGCGGCACGTGTCCTACGGCGTGATGCAGCTGAAGAGCTATATCGACAACCACCCGGATCCGCAGAAGTGCATGGACGACCTGCATCGGTTCGCGGATGTGGGCGAGATGGTGATCCTCACTTCCTTCTCCGAAGCGGCGCTGGTGGAACCCACTGCGATTCTGCTCGGCGGCGGTCTGAAGAAGATCGACGACGGGATGGACGGCATGGCCAAGCTCTGGCGGATGTCGGTGGAGGAGTATCTCGCACGCTGCGACCGTGCGGGCTTCGATCGCAGCGAGCGTTGCAAGATTCCGCTCGACGCACCCTGGGTTGCCTGAGCCGTCATGTCGGCGACTATGAAAGAGACCGGGTCGCTTGCGCCTGCCCGGTTTCCGTCGCTCGACTGGTTCGAGCATCTCACCCGGCTGATGAATGCCAACCGGGCGCGCCAGGAGCAGCTCGGTTACGTGGATTGCGTCGCCGGATTCCGGGTCACGGACGCGTCGGGCTCAACGCGTTTCGAGGTGGAAGTGACCTTCGAGGAATTCTCGGTCACCGGTGTGCGTGATGTGACGAAGGGTGGCTCCAGGGCGGACTTCGTGCTGATCGCCACGCTGGACACGTGGCGGGAGATGATCGAGTCGATCGCGGCGGGTCATGGCAGGCCGGATCTCGAGCACACCCTGAACCGGCTGAGCCACATGGGCACACCCATCCAGCTCACCGGCGACGACGTGCTGAAGACGGACCTCTATTTCCGTTACGCCCAGAGCCTGCAGGAGTTCTTCAACGCCAGCGCCTGCTTCGAGACCGTTTTCGACTGAACCGTGGCACGGCAACCGGGTCACTTCTACATCGACGCCACCTGCATCGGCTGCGGTGCCTGCGACCATGCCTGCCCGGGCAAGGTGGACGCCATCTACGAGGTGCCGGAGGATTTTCTCGGCCGGTTCGCCATCCGCCTGGAGGATTGCATAGACTGCGGTATCTGCGTGCCGCTGTGTCCGGTGGCGTGCATCCACGATGCGCGGACGGAAGGTATCACCGAGGGCACCGGGGCCTACGCGAAGATCCGCGAGCTGCAGGCCTGGGCCGAGCAGCAGTCCGGCACCTGATACGCCACCGGCATCGGGACGGCTCGGTGCCGGCTCAGTCGACCAGATAGTAATCGAGGGTGGAGACGACGCGGACCTTCTTGATCTGCGGGTTGTTGCTGTCCCGATCCTCGATGGAGAACTGTCCCTGCCGCGCAGAGCGGATCTTGCCGAGCCGGCTGCCCGAATCCTCGGCGAACTTCTGCGCCACCTGCCGTGCGTTCTCCGTCGCCTCCTCCACCATCGCCGGCTTCAGGGCGTTGAGGCCGCTGAACAGATACTGGGTGCGCGCGTCATAGTTCTCCTGGCTGATGACGATCCCCGCCTTGCCGAGCTCGAGCAGGCTGTCGCCCGCCGCTCGCACGGCTTCGACCTTGTCGGTGAACACGGTGAGGGTGAGCGTGACGGAGTAACGTACCCGCGCGTTGGGGTCACCGTAATCCCGCGCCTGCCTGTCGACCACGTTGGGCGCGTTGCTGCTGACCTCGTCGGCCGTGAATCCGAGCTCCTCGAGATAGGAGAAAACCTGCTCCCGCTGCAGGTCGATGCGCTCGAGCAGCGCCTCCAGATCGTCACCGGCTGCCACGATCTGAATCGGCCAGATGGCGGTATCCGCCAGCACCTCCCGTTCCGCAAGCCCCTTGACCTCGACACTGCGGTCCACGGTGCGGGCGTCCACGAAGCCGTGGCCGACGAAGTAGCCACCGAGTGCGATGCCGATGCCGATCAGCAGCGCCGCCAGCACATTCGCCAATCCGCTGTTCACCAGCTCTCCTCCCGGGTCGGGCAGACGAGCTTAGCGAACTCGCGAAGCGTCCGCAGTGGTGGCGCGCGGGTGCGCATTCTCACTATCCTGTAGATACTGGCCGGAAGGAGGGGATGCGCATGAGTCATTCAGATCGTGCTCCACGGGGCCCGGGATTCATCTGCCCGGGAATGTTTCAACGACGGTCCCGGATCAAGTCTCTAGCCGTGCGACTGCTCGCGGTCCTGGTCCCGGTGATGCTCGGCTCCGGATGTGCCACGGCGACCGAGCGCGGCTACTGGGGTGCGGGGGTCGGCTGGCCGAACGGATCCGGGCTCGCCTCTGCGGCAGGTAAGGCGGCGCGCAATCCCAACACCTGGATTCCTGCCGTCGGCGCGCTGGTCTTCGGTCTGACGGATCTGGACGACGAGGTCTCCGATCGGGCGGTGGACGACACGCCGATATTCGGTTCCAACGCCGCGGATGCAAGCGACACGCTGCGGAGTGTGGCGACTGCGAGCTACCTGGTGACCGCGCTGATCGCCCCCAGTGATTCCCTTTCGAGCCGAGCGAAAGGTCTGCTGGTGGGAGGCACGACGCTCGTCGTCGACGGAACGCTGGTCGATGGTCTGAAACAATGGACGGATCGTGAACGGCCGGATGGTAGCAACCAGCGCAGCTTCCCATCCGGACACACCTCTATCGCCAGCACCTCGGTGAACATGGCGGTGGGCAACCTGGCCTACGTCGACATGCCGCACTGGGTTCGTCTCACCAGCAACGTGGCGCTCTATGGTACTGCTGCGGCCACCGGCTGGGCTCGGGTGGAGGCCGGCAAGCACTACCCGTCGGACGTGCTCGCCGGTTACGCCATCGGCAGCTTCCTGGCCCGGTTCGCCTATCACGCGTTCCTGGAGTCCGACCGAACCCCACCGGTGAGCCTGAATCTGACCCCCCTGCCGGGCGGCGGTCTGGTCAGCCTCTCCGTGGCGCTGCCTTGAGCTCGCCAGTCCTATGTACGAAGTACAGACGGTCACCGTCCGGGCACCGGACGCCGAGCCCTCGGACATGGAGGTCTTCCTGTTTCGGCCGGAAGGTGACGGACCTCATCCCGGTCTGATCCTCGCCCAGCACATTCCCGTGGGGCACACGGGCATCGAGAACGATACGTTCACTCTGGCGGCCGGCGAACGGTTTGCGGCGGCAGGTTTTCTCGTCGCCGCGCCGTTCATCTTTCACTGGTGGCCCAAGGACGCCGAGATGGCGGACAAGGCGCGGGCCAGCCGCGACGACTGGACGGTGCCGGACCTGCAAGCAACCTGGTCGCTGCTCTGCGCGCAACCGGACGTGATCGCCTCGCGCATCGGCATCGTCGGCCACTGCTGGGGCGGGCGGGTGGCCTGGCTCGGTGCGGCGTATCTGGACGTGGCCGCCTGCGCCATCTTCTACGGTGGTCGGATAAAGCTCGCGCTGGGAGAAGGCAATCCCCCTGCCATCACCCTGGCGGACCGGATCCGCTGTCCGGTGGCCGGGTTCTTCGGCAACGAGGATCAGAATCCGTCACCGCAGGACGTGGACGATCTGTCTCTTGCACTGACGGCGGCCGGCGTGGCGCACACCTTCCACCGCTACGACGGTGCCGGTCATGCGTTTCAGAATTTTCCCAATCCGGATCGGTATCGTGAGGCTCAGAGCGAGGAAGCCTGGACGCGTGTGATCGACTTTTTCACCGGCACGCTCAAAGCGGCGTGACTCAACCGGGACCGGCGACGAGATAGTCGTCGGCCGCCGCCCAGATCCGATACCGCACCTCGAAGCCTTCGGGTACGTAGACGACCAGAGGCAGTCGGCTGTTGTAACGCACCATGAGCGGTGAACCACCGACGAACCGGTGCACTTCCGGCGTGCCCTCGGGCACCGCCATCAGCGTGCTGGCAACCCTGCCGCTGCCGGTCATCTGGTAGTAGGTGTATCCCCAACCTTCCAGATTCCTCGCCTCCAGGCCCGTGTCCATGCGCACCTGGTTCACACCATCCGTGGCAATGGTCTTCCCGGCGAGCAGCTCCACGGAGTAGTTGGGTTCCGCTCTCGGCATTTCCGGCAGCACGATGACCAGTCGGATCATCCCCGCCTCGGCGTCCGGAAACGGCGTCACGTCGAAGTCGCTGCTGGCCCCGGCGAGGCCGGTGAGCAGCGTGGCAAGGACCACGGTCTTTGACAGGCGGGTGATCATGGGTGTTCTCCTTTTTCCGGTACTCATCTTGGTGTCGCCGCGCCGTTGAGCGCCTCGGCCAGGGTGCTGAGGTCTTCCGGCGTGAGCGTCCTGCCGAAGTGACGCAGCCGCTCGAGCAGCAGATCGTCGTCGGCCGGTTCCGTTTCGAAGTAAGCGCGGGCACAGGCGGCATGGATATAACCACCCGGGTTGGTACGGCCTTCTTCGAAATACACGATGCGGATCCGCCAGGTGTCCTGGTCGATCATCTCGCGGCAGGCCCGGCAGCGGGCCCTGCCGCTGGGCGCCCGGTCGACGCCATCGATTCGCGGCAGCCGGCGATGGGCGACACCCGTCTGCGCGGCAGCCCGGAGCGCCGGAGCGTCGTCGGGTGGGTCATCGCACTGGTCGAGGGCGGCGAGAAAGGATTCCGGTCGGCGACAGGCGCCGCAAAGCGGGTGATACCAGTGCGTGGTCTCCGAGCCTTCCTCCCCGAACGGATTGGGCAGGCGCTCACCGAAGCGGAGTGTGCCCTTGGCGATGACGTCGCCGCAGGCCCGGCATTTCGACCGGCCGGTGGTAGCGGATTCGAGCGTGTGCGGCATGAGGGCTCCGTGGTGCCGCGCGCGATGGCGCTTTGCGATAGGGTAGCTGCTTCGACGCCAACTGCCACGTTGCGGAGTACGCCATGAACACAGTCGTGTTCCAGACCCGAATGCTGCCCGAGCGCGTCGACGAGGTTGCGCCGGACGGTTCGGACATCCGGCGACTGGTCCGCACGGAGCACGCCAGCCTCGTGCATGTCACGCTCGCGCCGGGTCGGGTGTCCCGGGCTGTCGCGCACCGCACGGTGGACGAGCTGTGGTACATCCTGTCGGGCACCGGGGAACTATGGCGGTCGCTGGCAGGCCGGCAGGAGCTGGTGGCGCTGAACACCGGGATCGCCATCACGCTGCCGGCGGGCACTTCATTTCAGTTTCGCGCACTCGGATCAGAGCCGCTCGCTGCGGTGTGCGTCACCGTCCCGCCATGGCCCGGTGACAGTGAGGCCGCACCGGCAAAGGGCCCGTGGGCGGGTTAGACTCTCCGAACGAGGATGCCAGAGGGCAGCAATGGCACAACGTCAGGAACAGGAACCGGCCCGCACGGAAGTCACCGAGGTGGCCCCGAACGTTCTGCGCATGCAGCTGCCGATCCGGATGCCGGGTCTCGGTCACGTCAACATGTATGCGCTGCTCGATGACCAGGGCGCAGCGGTGATCGATCCGGGCCTGCCCGGACCCTGGACCTGGCAGGCGATTCAGGACCGGCTGCGCCAGGCGGACCTGAAGCCCCGTGACGTGCACACGGTGCTCGTCACCCATTCGCATCCGGATCACTTCGGCGGTGCGGCACGGTTCGTCCGTGAGCACGGCGCCAGGGTGGTCGCCCATCGCAGCTTCCGCTTCGGACTTGCCAAGAGCATCCTCGAAAATCAGCCTGAAATCTCCGTGGACGACCTGACGGCCCAGCAGGGCGACGAGTCGGAGGAGGTGTCAGCGGATGCCACCGCGGACTCACACCATCACCATGGTCACGGCCACGGTGCGCGAAACGACGTGGGGCTCTGGTGGGGTGGCGTTTCTCCGTGGGGCGGGCACGAGCCGCGTCCGCCGCTGAGACGGCGGCTCGTTCATGCCGCCATGCGTCTGGTCGGCGGTGGGCTGAAAGTACCGAAGGTGACGCATCCGGTCGAACAGGGAGATGTGATCACGCTCGCCGGACGCGAGATGTTCGTGCTGCACACACCGGGGCACACACCCGATCACTTCTGCCTGCACGATCCGGAAGCAGGTGTGTTCATCGCCGGCGATCACGTGCTGCCTTCCATCACGCCGCACATATCGGGAATCTCCACCTCGGCGGATCCGCTGCTGTCCTTCTTCTACTCTCTCGACCGTGTCGCGGAGCTGCCGGGCATTTCTCAGGTACTGCCGGCGCACGGCCATCCGTTTTCGGATCTCAAGGGCAGGGCCGGCGCGATCAAGGCGCATCATCACGAGAGGCTGGAACGCATTCGTGAAATCTCCCGGGATTTCGGTCGACCAGCCAGTGTTGCTGAGTTCTCCCGGCAGCTGTTCCGACCGCGCAGCTGGGGATCCATGGCGGAGAGCGAAACCTACGCCCATCTCGAACACCTCCGTCACGCGGGTCAGGCGGAGTCTCACCGCGACCGGCACGGTCTGCTGCTCTACCTCACCGGCTGAGCAACCACAGTGTAAAAAGGAGAGGGACATGACCATCGAGACGCAGGCCATCGACTATTCAGACGGCGAGCTGGAGCTCAGAGGTGTGCTCGCCTTCGATCCGGACCGGGGCCCGAGGCCCGGCGTGATGGTGGCGCACGCCTGGGCCGGTCGGACCCAGTTCGAGGACGAGAAGGCCGTGTGGGTTGCCGCGCGGGGATATACGGGCTTTGCCATCGATGTCTATGGGGCCGGTGTGGTGGGTTCGGGTCCGGAGCAGAACGCCGGGCTCATGCAACCCTTTCTGGATGACCGGCAGAAGCTTCTGCGGCGTCTCGCCATCGCGCTGGACGTGATGCGCAACCAGGACGCCGTCGATGCTGCGCGGACCGCGATCATGGGTTTCTGCTTCGGCGGGCTGGCGGCGCTGGACCTGGCGCGCAGCGGTGCGGACATCGCCGGCGCCATCTCCATACACGGCATCTTTGCGCCACCACAAGAGACACAACCCATCTCAGCCAGGGTGCTGGCGCTGCACGGGTGGGCCGATCCCATGGCAACGCCTCAGGACGTGGTGGCGTTCGGCGAGGAGATGACGAAGGCGGGCGCCGACTGGCAGATTCACGGGTACGGCAACACGCTGCATGCGTTCACCAATCCCGAGGCCAACGATCCCGCCATGGGCGTTGCCTACTCGAAGAAGGCCGATCGGCGCTGTTTCCAGGCCATCGAGAACTTTCTCGGCGAGATCTTTCCCTGACGGGTCCTGCTTTCTGAGACCCTAAAAAAAGAGGGCCCGTGAAGGGCCCTCCGTGTCAGGCTGGATAACGGTCAGAACGCCGCCATCATCTTCAGGTAGTAGTAGCCGCCCTGCCAGGGAACCACCGTACCCGAGGAATACAGGCGTCCGCAGCAGTAGTCGCCGATCTCGTCCTTGGCCGGATACTCATCGAAGATGTTGCGTCCGCCGACGGCCAGAGTCAGGTTCGGGTTGAACTGATACCGCCCCTCGAGATCCACGTAGGCCTGGGTGTCGTACTTCTGGACCTCGCCGGCGTTGTAGTTCTTCCATGGACCGTAGACGTTGACACGCGCCATGAAGCTCAGATCACCCCAGAAGTGGGTGGCGCTCAGCACGCCGCGCCATGCGGGATCGAAGTGCTCGAAGTCGTACTGGTCTTCGGCGTTCAGGTAATCGCTCGGGTCCGATGTGAACTTGGTCTTGTTGTAGTTGGCAGAGACCATGAACTCGGTGGTGGAGTTGGACCACTGCACCGGAATGGTGGCGACCACGTCGACGCCCTCGGTCTTGGTGTCGAAGGCGTTGGTGAAGTAGAACACGCCGCCGATGGACTCTGCGCCGACCACGCCGGCACCGACCAGCGCCAGGTAGTTGAGGTAGGCATCCCCCGAGGCCGGATCCGTGGATACGTCCAGCGTGGAGATGGAGTAGACGCGGTCCGAGACATCGATCCGGTAGAAATCCACGGTCACGTCCATCACCTCATACGAGAACGTCATGCCGAGGGTGTAGTTCTTGGATTTCTCGGGCGCGAGCGGTGAAGCGCCCAGCGCCTCCGCCACGGTGCTGCTCGCCGGGAACAGACCGGTCGCCACCGGGAAGCCGTTGGGCAGGCGGGTGGAGACGTTGGTGGTGCCCTGCTGGCCGGGGGTCGGCGCGCGGAAGCCGGTGCCGTAGGAGCCGCGGACAGCGATGTTGTCGGTGAAGGAGTAGATGGCGGCAATCTTGCCGACGGTCTCGGAGCCGAAGTCCGAGTAGTCCTCATAACGCACGGCGGCCTGAGTGAAGAGCTTGTCCGTCAGGTCCACGGACAGGTCGCCGTACACGGCCCAGGAATCCCGCGAGTACTTCTCGGAAAACTCAGGCGAGAAACCCGGGAAGCCGTTTGAGCCGACACCGACCACGGTATAGACCGGATCGTCCGGATCGGCGCAGTCGAGTCCGGCCACGCCGAGCCCGGGCGGCGTGGGTGTACCGTCGGGGTTGCAGAAGCCCCAGGGATCCTGCAGCGCGTAGGGTCCCGCGACGTAGGAGGACTCTTCACCTTCCACCACCTCGTAGGATTCGTCGAGGTAGCTCACGCCGAAGGCAAAGACCGCCGGCGCTGCCAGGCCCATGCCGAACTCGTAGGTGAAGTCTGCCTGGACCTGGGCTTCCTTGTTGATCAGATCACCAGGATTGAACGACTGAGGCGTATCGGGGCCGAGCGACGGGTTGATGGTGTTCTTCAGCGTGTAGGAGATCTCGTCATAGCCGTAGCGGGCGCTGAGGTCGTAGGTGAAGCCGCTGTCGAACGAACCGCGCAGGCCGCTGACGATGGAGTAGTCGGTCACGTCGCCGAAGAACTGGGGCGTGAAGCCGCCGGGGTAGATATCGAGCGGCCACCAGACGGAGCCATCTTCCTGGCGCACCGGCTCGATGGTGCCGTTGTAGGGATAGCGGTAGAAGAAGTTGCCGTCGGATTCGCTCTTCGAGTAGTTGCCGAAGGCGTAGACCTCGGCGCTGTCGCTGAACGTGTAACCCGCATTGAAGAAGAAGCGGCCGGACTCGCTTTTCGGCTGACCCCAGGGCTGCACCACGTCACCGGCCTCTGCCACCGCGTCCATGAAGGTCGGATCTTCGGTGAAGGTCGTGTACCAGGCGGCGGGGTCGTAGACGGGGTTGCTGGGATCGAGACAGAACCAGCTTTCGCAGTACTGCTCGGCCCGGATCGTCCGATCGGTGTTGTTGTACTCACCGGAGAGGCTGAGGAAACCATTCTCGCCGAGCGGCAGGCCGACGTTGCCGGAAATGGTGTACATGTCGCCGTCGCCCTCATAGTAGGAGCCGGCGTCGAAGGTCACCACACCCCCGGAGCTGTTCTCCTTGAGGATGAAGTTGATCACACCGGCGATGGCGTCCGATCCGTACTGGGCGGCGGCGCCGTCCCGAAGCACCTCGACGCTCTGCAGCGCGACGGTGGGGATCGTGGCGATGTCCGGGCCCTGGGTGCCGGAGGCGCCGATGGCGACCAGCGCGGCACGATGGCGCCGCTTGGAGTTGACCAGCACCAGCGTCTTGTCGGTCGGCATACCACGCAGCGATGCCGGTCGGATGAATGTCGCCCCATCGCTGATGGGCTGGCGAGCCAGGGTATAGGAAGGCACGAGCGTCATCAGGACGTCGTTGGTGTCCGTGTAGGCCACGTCGCTGATGGCCTCGGAGTCGAAGACATCCACGGGTACGGGTGAGTCGGAAACGGTGCGCGGTTTACCGCGGGCACCGGTGACGACGACTTCCTCGATGGAGGCGCCCTCCGACGCGCCGACGCCCACCCCAGGGAGGGCCAGCAGCGAAAGAAGGTACAGATGCTTAAGGCAGTGTTTCATGTGGTTCTCCAGTTGGTGGCACGGGCAAGGCTCTAACGGCCCGCTCCGGTCGAGGCGCACTCGATAGCTGCATCAAATGCGTGCTCGGTACCGCGGTCTGAGCAAAAGGTGTGCCATGGACTTTTGCGGTGCATCTGCACTCAACAGGCGCACCTCCGTGCTCTGTTTGTGGGCTTGTTGGAGGATTTTCTTGGTATTTTCAGCCTTTAGAAGAAGTCGTGGTCCATCTGGGGGCGTCTGGTGACTTGTTATGATCCTGATGAATTTTTGCAGTGCGTAACAGGGTGCGCCGAATTGGGTCGGGCTTTGCAGCGCATGCACGGAAAGCGCGCACGTTCCAATCCGGGCAGGAGCGTTCCTGGTCCGCTCGAAACGTACTTTGTCCTGGAAAATCATGGGCTTGCCGACCGGGTGGAGACGCGCTGCAGTGCGTCGACCTGGTGGCACATTTATTGAATAGAGGGAGGCAAAGAATTAATCGACGGCGGAAGCGCCGGCATCATAGATGAACGTGTTTCAGCCCGAAGTCCTGGGTTTGATCATTGCGATGTGCGCCGCCGGCGCGATAGCAGGAATCACAGCGGGATTGTTCGGTATCGGCGGGGGGTTCGTGGTCGTGCCCGCCCTGCTGGCCGTGTTTCCGCTGTTCAGCGATGCGGGGTCACAGCTGATCTACGTGGCAATAGGTACTTCACTGGCGTCCATCATCGTCTCCTCGGCGAGATCGGTGCAGGCGCACCGGGCCCGGGGCGCGGTGGACTTTGCGGTGCTCAGGGACTGGTCGGTCTGGCTGATCCTGGGCGTCTGCGTGGGACTCCTGGTCGCATCGGTGACGGATGGCCGCCGGCTGTTCCTGGTGTTCGCCGTAGGTGTACTGGCCTATTCGATCTACTTTCTGTTCCCCGGTTTCTTTCAGCGGACGGTTCCGACCCTGACCATGCCGAAAGGCTTCGCCAGGGCGGGACTCGCCTCCACCCTGGGTGGTTTCTCTGCACTCCTGGGTATCGGAGGCGGCACCGTGACCGTGATCACCATGGTCATGTGCAACCGGCCGGTCCATCAGGCCGTCGCCACTGCCGCCGGGGTGGGCTTCATCATTGCTCTGCCGGGCACCATCGGATTTCTGGTTCTCGGCCTGGGTGTGGAAGGCCTGCCCTTCGGCTCCGTGGGCTACATAAACATTCCGGCGCTGCTGGCGATCAGTGCCGTTTCCATCGTCACCGCACCCGTGGGCGTCCGATGGGCTCACAGTCTCAACGAGACCCGGCTCAAGCGGCTGTTCGGTTGCTACCTGGTGTTCGTGGCGGCCACCATGTTCTACAAGTCACTCACCATTTAGGGGGTACCCATGACCATCATTCGACCGGCATTTTCCAGAAGGATGTTTCTCGGCGGCACCGCAGCCGCCTCCGGCATAGTCACGCTGGGTCTGCCGCTAGCGGCAACGTCCGCCGCGGCAGCCCCCACACCGTCCCCCGACTACGGGCCAGCGCCGGGGGTAGCGAAGCTCAATGCCAACGAGAATCCCTACGGACCGAGCCCCAGCGCGATCAAGGAGATGTACGAAGCATCGAAGCTGGGCGCTTACTACGTCGGTGCGTCGGTACCGATGCTGAAGTCCATGATCGCGGAACGGTACGGGATATCGCCGGAGCAGGTGTCGTTCTCCGCCGGTTCGAGCGGCGTGCTGACCTATATCGCCATGGCCGCCGGGGCGAAGGGCAACGTTCTGGGCCCGGATCTGTTCTGGGATACCACCGCGCGCATGGGTACCCGTCATGGCGGAGAACTCGTCCGGCTGCCGAAGAACGAAGATCTTTCCATCGATCTGGATGCCATGTACGACGCCATCACGGACGACATCTCGCTCGTCCAGATCACCAACCCGAACAACCCCCAGGGTACGGTTCTGGACGGTGAGGCGCTCAGAGCCTTCTGCAAGAAAGCCTCGCAGAAGGTAACGGTGCTGGTGGACGAGGCCTACAACGAGCTGACGGACAAGCCGGAGTACTACTCCGTGATCGACCTGGTGAAGGAAGGCTACGACGTGATCGTTGCCAGAACCTTCTCCAAGATCTACGGCCTGGCCGGCATGCGGGTGGGATACGCGATCTCGTCGCCGGAGAACGCGGCCATGATTGCCAGCTACGGTCTCGGAGACTACGCCCTGAATCAGGCCGGCGTCGCTGCTGCGGTGGCGAGCTACAACGATCTGGGCTTCCTGGAGATGTCGAAGTCGAAGATCGTGGAGGCGCGGGAGATGGTGGCCGCGGGGGTCAAATCCGTGGGCCTCACAGCGCTGCCTTCCTCGACGAACTTCATGTTCGTCAATCTCGGCTCTCTGAACGCGGAGACGTTCCGCCAGAAGATGGCGCAACGCAACGTGCTCATCCGGGGTATCTACGGCAGCTATACCAACTGGTCACGTGTCAGTATGGGTCGTCTCGAGCACGTGCAGATGTACATCGACGCCCTGCCGGCCGTACTCGACGAAATGGGCGCCTGAAGCGCGGCCGCCATCGGCGTCGCCGCTCCGTGAGTCCACTCCGCCCGGCACCGCCGGGTGCTGCTCGCGTAGCAGGACGACACCTCTGATCCAGCCGCGCGTGGTGACGCGAACGGGCACACGCAGCCCGTCGCGCTGCTCGAAGACCACGCGCACCCTGTCGCGATCGCCGTCCTCATCGAGGATCCGGAAGTCACAAGCGCCGCCGCCGGGCGACGAGCGTCCCTCGATCAGATACGCGCGGCGTCCCGTGTGAAGGCTGCGGCGCTGCCAGCAGCCGCCTTCCAGGAAGAATGCGCTCAGCACATCGAGTCCTTCCAGTGCCGGACGCGGCGGACGCGTGCGGCCGTCGCTGATCTGGCGCACCTGACCGTCTTCGAGCGAGAGAATACGGTGTTTTCTTCCCTGCTTTTCGTCGTAGCCGTAGCGGAGCAGCCGCGCACGTCCACCTTCGATGAGGCCCTGGGCGTAGAACTCGGACCGCCAGTCGCTGAGCAGCCGGGCGACCCCGTTGGTGAGCGCCTGGCCGGTGATACGGTAGCCGGATGCGTCGCGCTCGACGCTCAGATGGGCGGAGCCCACTTTCACACCGGCGATGAGGCCGTCGTAGTCGAACGTGGTGGCAGCCGATGTTGATGCGGCGCTCGATGCGCACGCGGCAGAGATGATCAGGGCGGGCAGGGGGGAGCGGGTGAGGAGACGGCTCAGGTACGGCATGCGACCGGAGGATCCGATGGCATGCCGTACCGCGGTACGGTTGGAGAAAACCCGGAGGCTCTCTCCCGAACGCTCAGCTACTTCTTCTTCGCGGTCTTCTTCTTCGCAGCTTTCTTTTTCTTGGCCACTTTTCTCTTGGCCACTTTTTTCTTTGCTACCTTTTTCTTCGCTGCCTTCTTCTTTGCCTTCTTCTTTGCTGGTGCCTTCTTTACCGTTTTTTTCTTAG
>QJYB01000100.1 GCA_003247835.1 Gammaproteobacteria bacterium
TAGGAGCATCACTGCCGAGCAACCGAGCAGCACCTTGCCGGTAAGGCGCAGCCGTTCGCGGTCCATGGCCGGGAACCCCTTCATGACCGCGCCGGATGGATGGCCGGCACCCGACCCGGCGCGATGGACGCGCGACTCAGGCGGGCGGCAGCGGTTGTGGTGCCGGGGCCGGCTCGGGTCGGGACAGACCCAGCCACCGGCCGAGCCGCCGGAACACGCTGGCAGCGGCGCGGAGAATTTTCGGCAGCAGCAGACATACGAGGATCAGAAAGACACCGAGGGCGAGCAAGAATAGCACGGGGTGCACCAGAGCGGCCCACAGACCTGCAAAGACGGCCAGATCCTCGGCCAGGGAGGCGCCGAAATTGCTGAACGGCTCGGGCGACGTATTGATGAGCACGCGGCTGCCTGCCTTGGTGGCGTGGGTGGCTGCGGTGATGCTGCCACCGAGCAGTCCGGCGGCCACGCCGATGGCCGGATCCACCGGGCCAACGGCACCGGCGGCCAGCATGGCGCCGGCCGGAATGCGGATGAAGGTGTGCAGGGTGTCCCAGGCGCTGTCCACACCCGGGGTCTTGTCGGCCATGAACTCCACGCAGTACATGATGGCCGCGGCGATGATCACCAGCGGGTCCTGGACCACCGCCAGGGTGGGAGGAAGCTCGATATAACCGGCCGCGCCGCCCAGGCCGAGCACGGCGACCACCGCGTAGAGGTTGATGCCACTCGCCCAGGCCACCCCGAGGGTCAGGGCAATGGTATGGATCAGATCGCTGTATTCGCTCATGCCTCGTCGATCCGTTTCGGGAATTGTCCGCCACCCTACGGCAGGAATCCTGAACGGAAACTGAAGTCCCATTGAAGGTTAGCCGCTTGCCCGCTGCCATCAGGTGGGACAGAATGCCCTCGACCTAAGGGGCGGTAACCACCTGAGACGCCGGACGCGATAAGCGAAACGGCGGACCCTTCGAACCTGATCCGGATCATACCGGCGTAGGAATAGGCACGAGCGGCAGCCGCTCCCCGGGTCAGTAACCGACCAGACCGGGAGCGCCATGTACGTCTCATTCAGTCCCAGAACCTCCGCCGCCGTCCTCGGCTTCGTCGCCTGGGCCGTAGCCTGCGCGACGGCGACCTCAATCCCGGCAGCAACGGCTGCCGCCGCTGCCCTGGATGCCCCGGTGATCGAGGAGATCGTCGTCACCACGGAGTTCCGCCAGAACACCGTGGACCGTACACCCGCTGCGGTGAGCGTGGTGGACCTCAGTGAGCTCAAAGGACGATCCATCAACCACCTCGAGGAGATCCTCGACCGGGTCCCCAACGTCAACATGGCGGGCGGCAGCTCCCGGGCGCGCTTCTATCAGATCCGCGGCATCGGCGAGCGGGGCCAGTACGAGGTGCCGCTCAACACCTCCGTGGGACTGCTCATCGACGGTGTGGATTTCAGCGGCATCGGCACGGGAGCGGTGCTCTACGACGCCGCCCAGGTGGAGGTGCTGCGCGGACCCCAGGGCACCCTGTACGGTGCCAACGCCCTGGCCGGGCTGATACAGGTCCGCACCAACGAGCCCACGGAGACCTTCGAAGCGGGCGTCTCCCTCGATGCGGCGAACTACGATGGCCTGGGCGTGGGGGCCGTGGTCTCGGGACCGCTGGGCGAATCGGTTTCCGGCCGGCTGGCCCTGCGCAAATACCAGGACGACGGCTTCTACCACAACGTCTACCTGGACAGGTCGGATACCAACCGTCACGACGAGCTGTCCCTGCGCGGCAAGCTGGCCATGGCACTGTCCGACCAGCTCAACTTGGGGCTCGCGGCCGGCTATGTGGATGTCGACAACGGCTACGACGCCTTTTCCCTGGACAACGATCGACATACCCGATCCGACCAGCCGGGTCGTGATGCCCAGGAATCCGCCTTCGTCTCCGCGAAAGGAGACTGGGCGGTGGGTGACACCCTGATCCTGGAAGGGATCGTCGGCTATGCGAACAGCGACATCGACTATGGATACGACGAGGACTGGACCTACGTCGGCTTTCATCCGTACGCGTACAGCTCCACGGATCGCTACCAGCGCGATCGGGATACCCTGACGGTGGATGTTCGCGCCCTGTCCGGTGATGGCGGAAGGCTGCTGGGTGGCAGCACGGACTGGGTGGTCGGTCTCTACGCGCTCGATCAGACCGTTGATCTCACCCGCACCTACACATTCTTTCCCGCACCATTCACCAGCGTCTACGAGACCCATCGCATTGCAGCCTATGGCGAGCTGTCCAGCGCACTCGGTGCACAGTGGCGCCTGACGGTCGGTCTCCGAGGTGAACGGCACCGCGCCGACTACCGGGATTCCGAGGGCGTCCGGTTCGATCCGGACGATGATCTGTGGGGCGGCCGGCTGGTGCTCGAGTGGGATCCGTCCGGACCCCTCATGGCCTACGCCAGCATCACCCGGGGTTACAAGGCTGGTGGTTTCAACCCGAGCAACTCACTGGATCCCTCGCTGCGGGAGTACGACCCCGAAACACTGTGGAACTACGAGCTGGGGCTAAAAGGCAGATGGTTCGATGAGCGACTTTCCGGCCGTTTCGCCCTTTTCACCATGCAGCGCCGGGACGTTCAGGCCGACACCTCCCTGCTGATCGACCGGCCGGACGGCAGCACCGAGTTCGTGCAGCTGACGAGCAACGCAGCCGAGGGCGTGAACAGCGGATTCGAGATGGAGCTGACCTTTTTACTGACGGACAGGTTCAGCCTGTTCGGTAACCTGGGGCTGCTGCACACCGAGTTCAGAAACTTCGTCAATGCGGCCGGCGAGGACCTGGACGGTGAGCCCCAGGCCCACGCCCCGAGCTATCAGTTCTACGTCGGCGCGGAGTACCGGCCGGCAACGGGCTTCTTCGCGCGGCTCGAGCTGGAAGGTCGTGATGCGTTTTACTACAGCGACAGCCGACGCTTCTCCGATCGACCCGACGATCTCCGTTCCGATCCCTACACGCTGCTGAATGCCACGCTGGGCTATTCAAGGGCGCGCTGGGACGTGCGTCTGTGGGGGCAGAACCTGACGGACGTGGATTACACGATCCGGGGCTTCTATTTCCCGAACGATCCGAGAGACGACTACACCGAGCGGGGCTGGTTTCAGCTGGGCGAACCCAGGCGCTACGGTGTGACGTTGAATCTGAAGATCTAGGGAACCTAGGGGGCGGCGGTCGCCTCACCGCCCGCCAGTTCCCTGGCGATGAGGTAGTCGACGACCTCCAGCGCCACCTTGCGGCCGACGTCCATGGTGACCACGTAGGTGCCGTCCACCACCAGGGTAGGCACGGCAGTCAGCCCGACCCGCCGCTGGGCCGCATCCGCCTCGCGCATGTGCCTCCTGACTTCCGGGCTGTTCAGGGTCGTCAGAAAGACCTCGGCCGTGGTGCCGTGGCCGTCCACGAAGGCGGCAACATCGTCCGCGGAGTCGAACATGTCGCGGCGGTCGTGTATGCGCGCGAAGATCCGCTCGTGGTTCTCGGGCAGTATGTGGAGCGCGTCCAGCGCGTAGTAGGTCAGGCCGAGCAGCGTCCAGTCCGGGGAAAACGCCACCGGAACCCGCTCGAAGCGCACGCCGTCCGGCAGGGTGGCGAGCCATTCCTGAATCAGCGGATCGAAGTTCCGGCAGTGGATGCAGCCGTAAGAGAAAAATTCCTGCACCATCACCGGCGCTCCGGGTCGCCGTCGTGGTGCGTCCGTCAGCACCTGGTAATGCTGGCCCTCGACGAATCCGTCCTGGGTCACGCCACTCGAGTAGAGCAACCCGTAGCCGATGACAAGCACGACGACGACGGCTACGCCACCGATGATCAGGTTACGCACGAGGGCTATGTTGGACTTCTTCTTCGACATGAGATCGATACCCGGTCTGCTGGCCCGCCGATTCTAACCATCTCGGCAGTCCGATCGAAACCGCCGCTGTGTGCTCGCCTGACGATCTGTCATACTCGCTCGATTCGTGCCTGTCCGACTTAAATGAGCGAAACCTACGAGCTTTACCACTCCGAGATCTGCGGATACTGCCACCGCGTCCGTCGTTATCTGGACCAGGCCGGATGGCAACTGCCGCTCAGGGACACGCTGCGTGATCCTGACGCCCGCGCCGAGCTGATCCGGGGTGGCGGCAAGCCGCAGGTACCCTGCCTGCACATCCGTCGGGACGGGCATGAGACCTGGCTGTACGAATCGCTCGACATCATCGAGTACCTGAAGGCGCGGCAGCACGAGGCCCAGGGAATCGATTGAGCCCGGCCCGTTTGAGCCGGCCTGCAGCCCCTGATATGTTGGCCGGCTACAGGATTTTCGCTGCTATCTGTTCACGTTAACCATCACCTTCAAAGGGGGACACCATGAAGCTAGGACTGATCTCCGGTTATTCCGGGGCCAGAATGAGCATTCCGATCGATGCCATCCGCCACGCGGAAAACCTGGGCTACGAATCCATCTGGACGGCAGAGGCCTACGGCTCCGATGCGGTCACACCCGCGGCGTGGATTCTGGCCCAGACCCAGAAGATCAAGGCAGGCACCGCCATCATGCAGATGCCGGCAAGAACGCCCGCCATGGCGGCCATGACGGCCATGAGCCTGGCCGAGCTCTCCGGTGGCCGCTTCATCTGCGGGCTCGGCGCGTCCGGTCCGCAGGTGGTGGAAGGCTGGCACGGCGTGCCCTATGGCAAACCCGTGACACGGCTCAAGGAATACATCCAGATCATGAAGCAGATCTTCCGCCGTGAAGCGCCGCTGACCTTCGACGGTCAGATGTATCAGCTGCCCTACAATGGGCCCGGCGCCACGGGCCTCGGCAAGCCGCTGAAGAGCATCCTGCACGTCCATGAGGAGATTCCGATCTACGCAGCGACCATCACGCCCGCCGGTGTGGCGGCGGCAGCCGAGGTCGCAGACGGTTTCTTCCCGGTGTGGATGGACCCGGAGCAGTACCACGTGTTCGAGAAGCCCATTCAGAAAGGCTTCGCTGCGGCAGGTGGTGGCAAGAGCCTGGCTCAGTTCGACATCGCGCCGTTCGTCACCGCCATCATGGGCGACGACGTGGAGAAGTGCATGATGCCGATCCGCGGCAGCATGGCGCTCTATATCGGCGGCATGGGTGCCCGGGACAAGAACTTCTACAACGACTACGCCAAGCGGCTCGGTTTCGAGGAAGCCGCGGTCAAGATCCAGGATCTCTTCCTGGCCGGACGCAAGGACGAGGCCATGGCGGCCGTACCCGCGGAGCTCATCGACGCCTGCCACCTGGTCGGTCCCGCCGACCGGATCAAGGACCGGCTGTCGCGCTGGGTCGAAGCGGGGAAGAAGGGGCACGTCTCGAGCATGCTGATCGGCTCACAGCAGCCGGAGGTGCTGCAGCTGCTGGCGGAGAACGTTCTCTAGTCTGCCGCCTCGCGCGCCCGTTTCGGGTTGCGTGGCACGCTTGACCGATCAGCCGCTGGCGGCTGATCGGTCGACATCCCTGTCCGCTCTACTCGGCACATCCATGTGCCTCGACGGCCTCGCAACCCGAAACGGGCGCGTGAGGCTCTATCCTTCCAAGGTTCACCGAAGAAGCCGTTGCCCTGTTCAGGTGAGTGATTCCACCATCCCCCACGCGCGCTCAGAGCGGATACGCGCCACGTCGCCCATGAGCTTGGCCGTTTCCGAGCTCGCGTTGCCGTCGAGGCCCCGCTTGTAGACACCCTGGATGATGGCGGCGGAGCGGAACATGTTGTAGATGAGGTAGAAGGGCCAGTTTTCGATCCTGTCGATGCCGGCGTGGCGACAGTACTCGGCCACGAACTCGTCCTCGGTTGGAATGCCGAGCGCATCGAGATCCGCGCTGGCGAGCCCTGGGGAGAAATAGGAGTCGCCGTGGTAGTCCTGGCACAGATAGCCGAGGTCCGCCAGACCGTCTCCCAGTGTCGAGAGCTCCCAGTCGAGCACCGCGACGATCTTCGGCTCCGCAGGATGCATGAGCGTATTGCCGAGGCGGTAGTCACCGTGGACGATGACGGTCTTCTTCTGCTCGGGGATGTTGTCCGGCAGCCACGCCATCAGCTTCTCCATGGCGTCGATCTCTTCGGTCTTGGAAGCCAGGTACTGCTTGGTCCAGCGGCTGATCTGCCGCTCGTAGTAGTTGCCGGGGCGACCGAAATCCGTGAGCCCGACGCTCGCCACGTCGACGTTGTGCAGCGTGGCGAGCACGCGGGCCAGGTCCAGATAGATGCCGCGACGTTCCGCCGGGGAAAGTTCGGGCAACAGCGTCTCGGTGAACAGCCGTCCGTCCACCATCTCCATGACATAGAACTTGGTGCCGATGACGTCGGTGTCGTTGCACAGGCAGAACATGGCGGGGACGGGCACCCCGGTGCTTTCGAGCGCCTTCATCACCCGGAACTCGCGATCGACCTGGTGCGCGGACGGCAGCAGCTCACCGGGAGGCTGCTTGCGCAGCACGTAGCGGCGACCCGGAGTGGCGAGCTGAAAGGTGGGGTTGGATTGTCCGCCTTCGAACTGGCGCACGGTCAGCGGCCCCTCGAATCCGGCCACGTTGGCCGAGAGGTAGCTCGCCAGCGCGGCCTCGTCGAAACGGTGCGCCTTCCGCACGGGGGTGAGGGCCACGTTGCTCATGATCGGTCTCCCGCAGGTTGGTTCGTGAGGATACGGCTTGATCTGGCGGGTCGCAAAATGCGACGCTTGCGGGCTTTCACCGAGCAGCGAAGGGGAGCTTCCGGCATGGCGCTTGAAAAGCGAGTTGCGGTCACACTACCGGCCGGTCCGAACATCCAGTCCACCATCGATCGGCTGCAGTGGGCGGAGGCCAACGGCTATCCGGACGCCTGGTTCAGCGACTCCGGCGCGCCGGACACCCTGACCCAGATCGCCGCGGTCGCTCACCACACCAGCACCATCCGGATCGGCGTGGCCGTCACACCGGTTTACACCAGAAGCCCTTCCGTCATCGCCGCCAGTGCGAACGTGATCAGCCAGCTGCTGCCGGGGCGTTTCGTCATGGGCATCGGTTCCTCCAGCCAGACGATCATGGGCCAGTGGAACGGTATCCCGCTGGAAAAGCCTCTCACCCGTGTGAAGGAAACGGCGCAGCTGGTCCGCACCATGCTGACGGGCGAGAAGACCGATTTTCAGGGCGAAACGCTGTACAGCAGGGGCTACCGGCAGGCGCCTCTCAAGAACCCGCCGCCGATCTACATCGGTGCGCTCAGGCCCAAGATGATCGAGATGGCCGCCGAGTACGGCGATGGCGTGATCTTCAATCTGTGGCCGAAATCCGCGCTGCCGAAGATGATGGAGCATGTTGCCATCGGTGCTGCGCGTGCAGGCAAGAAGATGGAGGATGTGGAGATCGTCAATCGGGCCATGGTGCTGGCCACGGACGACAAGGCCGCGGGTAGAAACCTGTTCCGGGCGGCTTTCGCGCCTTACTACGCGACACCGGTCTACAACAAGTTTCTCGCCTGGGCGGGCTATGCCGACGCCGCGGCGACGATCACCGAAGGATGGGCGAAGAAGGACCGCGACAAGACGACGGGTGCGCTCACGGACGAGATGATCGACGAGATCGCCATCATCGGCACCGAAGACGAAATCCGCGACCGGATACGGTCGGATGCAGACGGCGGAGTACATACCTCCATCATCGCGCCGCTGGCGGCTTCGGCCGCCGACCTGCAGCGTACGTTCGATGCGTTCCGGTCGGATGTCTTCCAGTTCTGACAGGAGGCCGTTGTGAGTGAGAGTCTGGTTGTCATCGACGATCCCGGCCCGGGAATCCGCCGTCTCACACTGAACCGGCCCGACAAGCGCAACCCGCTGTCCAACGCACTGCGCGGTGAGCTGTTTGCCGCGCTCGAAGCCGCGGATGCGGACGAGAGTGTCCGGGTCATGGTCATTCGTGGCGCGGGCAGCTGTTTTTCCGCGGGCTACGACCTCAAGTCGAACGTGGCCGAAAACCAGCCGTTCTACACCGCAGGGGGACTCGGCAACTGGCCGCGGCACGTGGTCGAAGGGTTCTTCAGAATCTGGGACCTGGCAAAGCCCGTCATCGCCCAGGTGCATGGTTTCTGTCTCGCCGGGGGTACGGAGCTCGCCACGGCGTGCGACCTCGTCTACGTTGCGGAGGACGCGAAGATCGGCTACCCGGTGGTACGGTCGATCAGTCCGCCCGACAATCAGTTCTATCCGTGGATCGTCGGCTTGCGGCGGGCAATGGAGCTGATGCTCACGGGGGATCATATGTCGGGTCTCGAAGCCGTCGAGTGCGGATTCGCCAACCGGGCGTTTCCCGAGTCGCAGCTCGAGAGCGCGGTGCTGGAGATCGCCGGTCGGGTCGCCCGGGTGCCGACTGATCTGCAGCAGATCAACAAACGGGCCGTGCACCGGCAGATGGATGCAATGGGGATCCGCGCCGCTATCCGTGCGGGTACCGAGATGCAGCAGCTGGCCACCTTCACCGCCTCCACTCAGGCGCATATGGCCGAGCTCAGGAAGGGTCTTACCCAGGCACTGACGAAGCGGGACGCGGCGTTCGGAGACTACCGGACGGCCGGTTCAGCCAAACCGGACGGCTCGTCCGACTGAGGCGCGTAGCGCACCACACCGACAGGGAAGTCGATGAAACAGATCTACGTCATTCGGCATGGGCAGACCGAATGGAACCTCGCTCGGCGCATGCAGGGGCGACTCGATTCACCGCTCACCCAGGAAGGCATGGAGCAGGCGCACGACCACGGCGCGCTGCTCAAGACCATGGATGCTGTGGAAACCATGTACGTCTCTCCCTCGGGTCGGACCCGTGAGACGGCGTACATCATCAACTCCTACGTGCGCGCCCGTGTCGAGTACGTGGATGCGCTGCTCGAACGGGATGTTGGGCTGTGGTCGGGGCTGACGGTGGACGAGCTCGAGGAAGCGTTCCCTCAGGCGTGGCGTGATCGGCTGGAAGACCCCTACAACCACCGCCCGCCCGAAGGGGAAAATCTCGCGGACATGGAGGCGCGGGTGGCGGATTTCGTCGACGACGTGCTGAAAGGCCCGGAGCAGAATGTGGCGCTCGTGACCCATCAGGTCATGTCGCGCGTTGTCCTCGGTCGCCTGCTGGGTCTTCTGCCGGAGGAGGTCGTCCGTGTCATGCATCCCAACGATGCGCTCTATCGCGTCAGCATCGACGAGGTGGCCGACGTCAGCCACTATCTGTCGGGACAGGGTCCGTTCGAAGGTTTGCTTCGTCTGAGGGACGATGAAACAATCCCGCCGCTGAACGGACGGCGCTGATCGGGCGCTGCGCAGGGAAACACGACGAACTTGCTGGGGGGCAGGACATGAAAGTAGATGGTGGTGTCGGCTGGGAGCTCGACACGGTCGGCGCTCAGGCTCAGGAACTGGAGGAGATGGGTTACTCCGGCGTGATGACGGCGGAGACTTCCCACGACCCGTTCTTTCCGCTGCTGGTGGCAGCACAGAACACGAGCCGCGTGGATCTCATGACGTCCATTGCCGTGGCTTTCGCACGCACACCGATGGTGCTCGCGAACATCGGTCACGATCTGAATGCCGCATCCCGTGGACGATTCGTGCTGGGGCTGGGGTCTCAGATCAAGCCGCACATCACGAAACGGTTCAGCATGCCGTGGTCCAGCCCGGCCGCCCGCATGCGTGAGTTCATTCTAGCCATGCGTGCGATCTGGGCCAGCTGGCACCAGGGCGAGCCGCTGGCGTTCACAGGCAAGTTCTACACACACACGCTGATGACTCCTTTCTTCACCCCCACCAACAACGAATACGGTGCGCCGCGGGTGTTCCTCGCTGCCGTGGGACCGAAGATGACGGAAGTTGCCGGCGAGGTGGCCGACGGCGTGATCATTCACGCGTTCAGCACCGAGAAGTACATCCGCGAGACCACGCTGCCCGCATTGGAACGCGGATTCGCCAAGGCCGGCCGGAAGCGCAAGGACTTCGAAATCAGTTATCCCGTGTTCGTCGTCACGGGTAAGAGCGAAGAGGATCTGGCCCAGGCCAAGGTCGCGACCAGACAGCAGATTGCGTTCTACGGCTCCACCCCGGCCTACAAGCCGGTGCTCGACAGCATCGGCGCCGGTGAGCTGCAGGGTGAGCTCAACGCAATGTCCAAGCAGGGACGCTGGGAGGAGATGGGCGGACTGATCGACGAGTCCATGCTGAAGGCTTTTGCCGTCATCGGCGAGCCGCAGACGATCGCCGGCCAGATCGTCGACCGCTACGGTGACATCATCGACCGCACGTCGGCGGCTTATGCGCACATCGCCAAGGAAGACCGGGCCAACATCATCGCCGAGCTGACGGCAGCCTGAGCGGTCAGGTCGTATTCCAGGAACAGGGGAGCAACATGAAGGTAGACGCAGGAATCGGCACGGACCTGCACAAGGTGCCGGGCCAGGTGGCCGCCATCGAGAAGGCCGGCTACGACGGGGTGCGGACGGCGGAGATGAACCACGATCCGTTCTTCCCGCTGCTGCTCGCGGCGGAGCACAGCGATAAGCTCGAGATCATCACGTCGATCGCCGTCGCGTTCGCCCGCTCGCCGATGATCCTCGCCAACATCGGTCATGACCTGAACGCCTACTCGAAGGGTCGTTTCACGCTTGGTCTCGGCTCCCAGATCAAGCCGCACATCACCAAACGGTTCAGCATGCAGTGGGGTGCACCGGCGGCGCAGATGCGCGAGCTGGTTCTCGCCATGCGGGCCATCTGGGCCAACTGGTACGAAGGCAAGCCGCTCGAGTTCGTCGGTGAGTACTACCGGCACACGCTGATGACGCCGGCATTCACACCGGAGAATCGGGACTATGGTGCGCCCAAGGTGATCCTTGCGGCGGTGGGACCGCACATGACGGAGGTCGCGGGAGAAGTGGCCGACGGAATGATCATCCACCCGTTCAGCACGCTGCCGTACATCGAGTCCGTTACCCTGCCCGCCATCGAGCGCGGCCTGAAGAAGTCCGGGCGCAGCCGCAAGGATTTCGAGATCTCCTACTCGTGCTTCGTGGTCACGGGGCGCACGGAGGAGGAGTTCGAGGCGGCCAAGAAAGCGTCCAAGGAGCGGATCGCATTCTACGGGTCGACGCCGGCGTACAAGGGTGTGCTCGAGGCGATCGGCGTGGGCGAGCTGCAGAGCGAGCTCAATGCCATGTCCAAGCAGGGACGCTGGAAGGAGATGGGCACGCTGATCACCGACGATGTTCTGGATGCGTTCGGTGTGGTCGGCGAGCCGAAGGAGATCGCGCAGCAGATGCTGTCCCGTTACGGCACCTTCACGGACCGCACGTCCGCGTCGTTCCCCGTGGCAGACGACGCGCAGCGGTCCGCCATCATCGCCCAGCTCCGCGCTGGTTAACGTTGGACGCCTTGTCATGCGCAAGCAGACGCGAAACAGCTGCGTGTTAGACCATTTTTTTATAAAAACGGAAGAAAAATCTACCCCGCGGTGTGTCTTTCGATTCTACATGCCTGGTAGGGGTTATTTTCCCAGTAAGCATCTACTCACCTGACAGAATGTTACAAGCAGGTCACAGAGACGCAACCTTCTGTGACGGGATTCCGGTTTATTGTGTGGTGCAGCATCAGTAGAATGCGCGCCCGATCAGTGAGATCACCGGCCACAGGTCGGGAGAGGGCCGTGGAGGTCCGCTGGAAGTAGTGACGGATCCGTTCAGGTTCCAGTCAGGCGGATCACCCCACACTCCTCTCGAAACCGGTGTAGCGCTCATCGCAGGCGGCGCTCGACATCGAGAACGATCGAAGGCAAACGAAAGAACTCGACACAGAGATGGCAACCGAATACGACGTCAGGAGCAACGCAGCGGAGCTGGTGCGATCCGCCACGGAGAGCATGCGCTCCAGCTGGCAGGCTGTGCCCCGCGTGTTCCGTGTGCTGGTGTCCTGGCACCTGGTCTTCGTCTTCGCGCTGGCAGCCGTGGCTTCCGTGGTTTCCTTCAACGGTACTCATCCCGGCTATCAGCGCATCGCATTTGCGCTACCGGCGGTCGAGCACATCAGCGTACCGTGGCATTCCGAGGTGGACGCATTCGGCCACAAGGTCAGTCAGGCGTTCGGTGTACATCGCTCCACGGCCACCGAGTTTGCCGGCTGGATTCTCGAAGCCAGCGAGCGCCAGGGCATCGAACCTGAGCTGCTGGCGAGCCTGGTGCTCACGGAGAGCTCTTTCAACAAGGATGCCCGCTCCCATCTCGGCGCCATCGGCCCGGCTCAGGTCCGACCCGAGTTCTGGAGTACGTTCTGCGGCGGCGATCTCAAGGACCCGGCAGACAACATCTACTGCGGTGCGCAGGTGCTGTCGCACCTTCTCGACCGCTGCGGCGACGACACCGTCTGTGCGCTGACGGCGTACAACATCGGCCCGTATGGCAGCGAGGAGCAGGCCGGCCGACGCTACGTATCCAAGGTCGACGAGTACACCGAGACCCTTCGAAAGTACCCGCTCTGATGCCGATCGTGACCCCGGATTTCCGCAGGAGCTCGTGGTGACGGAATTCGGCGTTCTCATGTTTCCGGCGGATTACGCCATAGCACCCGTGCAGCTGGCGCGGGCGGCCGAGGAACGCGGTTTCGAGTCGCTGTTCTTTCCCGAGCACACACACATTCCCGCGAGTCGTGTAACCCCCTGGCCCGGCGGCGCCGATCTGCCGACCGAGTACTGGCACACTCACGATCCGTTCGTCGCGCTGGCCGCCGCAGCGACCGCCACACGAACACTCAAGGTCGGCACGGGCATCGCGCTGGTCACCGAGCGGGATCCGCTGCTCATGGCCAAACAGGTGGCATCGCTGGACATGATCTCGGGTGGGCGCGTGCTGCTTGGTGTCGGCGCGGGCTGGAACGTGGAGGAGATGGCCAATCATGGGGTCCGCTTCGAGAACCGCTGGCAGGTGCTGCGCGAACGGATTCTCGCCATGCGCGAGATCTGGACACAGGAAGCGGCCGAGTTCCACGGCGAGTTCGTGGACTTCGGACCGGTGTGGTCCTATCCCAAGCCCGTCCAGCCCGGCGGGCCGAAGGTTCTGCTGGGTGCGTCGTCCCGGTACACGTGGCGCCGCATCGCGGAGTACGCGGATGGCTGGTTCCCCATTCATCAGGACCCACGGCGGGCGGCGGCTCAGGGCGCCCTGGATTACGCTGACGGCATCGACCGGGTACGCGCAGCGTGGCAGGCGGCGGGACGTGCCGGCGAGCCGGATTTCAGCATCTTCGGGGTGGGGCCGGATGTCGACCGCGTCCGGGCGCTGATCGGATTCGGTTTCAACCGGATCATCTTTGCGTTACCGCCGGCAGATGCGGATACGGTTCTGCCCCTGATGGACCGCTACGCTGCCATCGCCCACGGGATCCGGAACGGCTGAGGTATCTGTTCAGAAGCGGGTGAGGGTGCTGACCACATCCGCTTCGCTCTGAATCCATACCGTCTGCATTCCCGCGGCCGCGGCCCCTTCGACGTTTTCCAGGTTGTCGTCCAGGAACAGGATGCGCTCCGGGTGCGCACCCATGGCGTCGGCCACCCAGCGGAAGGCTGCCTGCTCGGGCTTGCGCATACCCATGCTGGAGGACACGAAGATCTCGTCGAAGTGAACCAGCGCATACGCGAAACGGGCCCGCCAGCTCAACTCGTGAGTGCGGTTGGTGTTGGTGAAGGCGTAGAGCGGCAGCCGTCCGGCCAGGTTCGCCAGCAATGTCTGAACCTGCACATAGGGCCCGACGAAGACCTCGTTCCACCCGGCTTCCCAGGTTTCCGGCGGCAGGTCGATGCCGAGACGGCGGCCCAGAGCGGCTGTGTAGGCATCGAAGCTCAGCTCACCCCGCTCGTGGGCACGATAGGCCTCATCCTCCGACCAGCGCGCGTACAGCTGGTCGGCATCTACCCGGGCATGCCTGGCCCAGTGGCGGAAGGCGCGTCGGAAATCGATCTCCATCACCACGTTGCCGAGATCGAGCAGCAGGGCGTCAATCACGAAGGCGCTCCAGCACCTGCCGTCCCCGGGCCGAGAGCTCGTAACCCGTCTCCAGCGAGCGGGTCAGTCCCAGGGCCTTGAGCTTGCGCACCTGCTGCTTGAAGGTGGCCGTGTCCCAGCCGGGAAACTCCGCGGCGAGATCGGCCGCCCGGGTGCCCGGCCGGCGGCCCACGGCTTCGAGCACGGAGCGCGTCCACCTGCGGCGGGCGCGCTCATCCATGCGGGCGATGCGTGCGAGAAGCTGGTCGAGCTGCGCGGCAGAAACCCGCCCGCGCTCCGGCTGACTGGCGGTACCGCTGCCCAGATACCGGAAATCCACCTGGTAGAGCTCGGCATCCGGGGACGCCTTCAGAAACGCGAGCAGAGCATTGCGATCCGGAAAGCCGGCTCGTCGTGCATCCGCGTCGCGGATCCTGGCGGGGGCCGTCATCGTGATGCCGGTCACTTCGATGATTCCGTCCGGCGCAAGCGTGTATCGTCCGCCGGTACGTGCCTGAGGTCGCTTCCAACGCCGATAGGTGCGGGTGACGCGTCCTTCGCGGATGGCCATCTTGAAATCCCGCGTGAAGAGCATTCAGTTTCCGTTCAGTGAGCGCTGCCTAGTATGGCACCAGGTTCGCGACGGCGTCCCTGGCCACCGGGTGCAGAGCACCCCCGCCTCCTCCCGTCCCCCTGCCGAGCGAACCCGGACCCCGGGGCTTAAGTCCCCGGGGTTCTTTTTCCCTGGAGGGGGTCCGGATGCTCGTGTAGACTGCGCGGCCCTTTGCGCCGAGCCTGCCGAACGTGCGTCAAGTCGACCTTCGAGGAATGGTCCGGAAAGAGACGGTAGCAGGCTTCGACTACGGCACGTCACACTGCGCCATCGGTCTGGTGCCGCCTCGCGCTGCCGGTGAAACCGTGCGCATCGATATGACCCCGCTCGAGGGCGACGATCCGCTCATCGCCTCCACCCTCTTCGCGCCGAAGGCCGACTTCGAGCTCGACCTCGGTGACGACGCGGTGCTCGACATGTCCAGCCAGTCATTCCGTGATCTGCGCTTCGGCGCGGCCGCGCTTGCTGCCTACCTCAAGGAGCCGACGGAAGGTTACTTCGTGAAGAGCCCCAAGAGTTTTCTCGGCGCGCCGGGGATTTCGGAGCGGGTCAAGGACAGATTCATTTCCGTCGTCGCGGCGATGATGGCTAACGTCAAGCAGCGGGCTGATGCGATGGCCGGAGAACCCGTTACCAGGGTCGTCATCGGCAGACCCGTGAACTTTCAGGGTGCATCGGGGGAGGCAGAAAATCAGCAGGCGCTGACCATGCTGGTGGCGGCGGCGCGGGAGGCGGGTTTCGAGGAAACCGCCTTTCTGTTCGAGCCCATGGCAGCAGCCTTCGATTACGAGCGGTCACTGAATGCAGAGCAGCAGGTGCTGGTCGTCGATATCGGTGGTGGCACCACGGACTGCTCCTTCGTCCGGGTCGGCCCCGAGCGGATCGGCCGACGTAACAGGGAGCCGGACGTTCTCGGGCATGCGGGTGAACGCCTGGGAGGCAACGACTACGACCAGGTGCTGGCGCTGAAGGCGCTCATGCCTGCCTTCGGTATGGGTGATGCGCTTGCGTCGGGGTTGCCCATTGCCAACGGCTACTTCGTGGACGCGGTCAGTACCAACGACGTCAACGCACAGCAGCGCTTCTACGGCCGCGACACGGGTGAGCGGTTCAGCGAGATTCTTCGCGAAGTCGTTCACCCCGAGCGTTTCCGGCGCCTGAAGCAGCTGCGGGAGGAACGCAGCACCTACCGGCTGCTGCGCCAGGCGGAGCTCGGCAAAATCGACCTGTCTGCGGCGGAGTCTGCAGCCGTCGATCTGGAGTTCGTGGAGCGTGGACTCGTCCTCGAGATCAGCCGTGAGGATCTGGAGCAGGGCGCCGAGCGGTTGCTCGAGCATCTGGTCGGGCTCATCGACGAGGTGCTCCGTCAGGCTGGCACGCGGCCCGATGCCGTGTATCTGACGGGCGGTATGGCCCGTTCGACGGTGGTACGGCGGCGCCTGACGGGCCTGCTGGGTGACCTACCGCTGGTAGACTCGGATCACTTCACCAGCGTCACGCGCGGTCTCGCCCTGTGGGCGGACCGGATCTTCCCCGGCTGAGCCGGCGAATCACAGCGCCCTAGTAGCCCGCCTCGCCCCGGCGGATCGTGGCGAGGAATTCCGCCGTCAGCGGCTCGTAGCGATTGCTGTGGGGCCGCATCACGTAGACCGGATCGCTGATCGACTCCAGGTCGTAGCCCTGACTCTTGAGATCGCCCTTGACCATCTTGAAGGTGCCCGTTACTTCGATGTCGGTCTGTACGCGGACGAAAACCGGTCGGGCGTAGGCCGGCAGATGCTCGTTGACGTACTCCGAGAAGGCGTCCACATCGAGTTCCGTCTCACCTTCCGCCAGCACCATGGCGGCCATGCCGGCACGGCCGTCCGCGCCGGGTACCGCCACGCCGTAGACGTTGCTGAAACGGATCCGTGGAAAGCCGTTCAGAATCTCTCCCACCTCATTGGTGGAGACGTTTTCCGACTTCCAGCGGAACGTGTCGCCGACACGGTCGACGAACTGGTAATGATCGTAGCCGAGGCTGTAGCCCACATCGACGACCCGCATGAGGTCGCCGGAGTTGAACCAGGCATCCCCTTCCTCGAAGGCATTGCGGATGATCTTCTTCTCCGTCGCTTCCGGGTCGGTATATCCCTCGAATACCGCAAGCTCGTTGATGTGGCCGAGCAGCAACCCGGGTTCGCCGCGCGCCACCTCGATGCAGTGGCCGTCCGTGTTCCTGACGATCTCGTCCGTGTTCACGTCGTAGCTGACCAGTGCCACCCGCGCCGACGTCATCCCCACGGTGCAGTCCTTGTTCAGCAGGTTCGCAAAGGCGACGTTTCCCTCGCTTGCTCCGTAGAACTCGCTGATGCGCTTGATGCCGAAACGCTTCTTGAACGGCAGCCACACGTCCGGACGCAGGCCGTTGCCCGTCATGGTGGTGAGCGGATTGTCCGCGTCGTCCGCGTGCTCGGTCGTGTTCATCAGGTACCGGCAGAGCTCGCCGATGTAGACGAGCATGTTGGTATCGTGCTCGCGCACCTCCGGCAGGAAGTTGCTGGCGGAGAACTTGCGCCGGACGAATGCGCTGGCGCCGGAAGAAATCACGGAGCCCATGCCGATCATCAGTCCCGTGGCATGATAGAGCGGCAGGCAGACGTAGAAGCGGTCCTTTTCGCTGCAGCGGTAAAGCGCCTTGTGTGCCAGCGCCGAGCTCTGCATGAAGCGCCGGTTGGTCATGACCGCGGCCTTGGGCAGACCGGTCGTACCCGAGGTGTAGATGTAGAACGCCTTGTCGCCCAGGGTGATGCCTGCGGTGGCGTCGGGGTTTCCGGTCGGCGCGTTGCGGCTTTCCAGGGACAGGTCGCGGGCCCAGTTCGGCGCGGAGTAGGCGCCGGCGTCGGGCACGAAGACGTAGTCGTCGCCTTCCTCGAGGGGTAACTCCTCCTTGATCTCGTTGAGCGCCAGACCCAGCTCTTCACCGAATATGCACTTTCTGGAGTTGGTGACCGTTATGCAGTGTTTGAGCTGGCGGCCGCGCAGGTTGGTGTTGATCAGCGCTGCCGTGACCCCGATCTTGTTCAGAGCCGCCACGGTGGCCAGGAACTCGATCCGGTTTTCCATGACTACGCTGGCGGTGTCACCTCGCGTCAATCCCAGGGCGCTAAGGGTGTTGGCGAACTGGTTGGCCAGCGTGTTGAACTCCGACCACGTAACCGTTCTGCCTTCGAAGATGATCGCCGGCCGATCGGCAAACGCTTCTGCGTTGCGCGCCACCTGGGCACCGATGCAGTCTTTTTCGTCGAGCTCGCGAGGCGCCATGCCTTTCTTGAGCGTCAGGAGCGTGGGCACATTGGCCAGAGTGCGTACCGTGTCGACAAGGCCCATCTCTTTCTCCCTGAGGTGTCGTGGTCCAACATAGCGGTGCCCATTCGCCCCATCAAGCGTCCACCATCATTCAACTTTGTGCCATGCTTGTGCCCAAGTGGACTCCGGGGGAGACAGATCGTGGGCGAGGTGAGCGGGAAGTCGGCAACCGGCTGGGGCCGGCAGTGGCAGGTAGGCCGCGTAAAAATCACGCGGATCGTCGAGATGGAGGTGGCCGGCGGTACGCGCTTCATTCTGCCGGATGCCACCCGCGAGGCCTGTCTGCCGCTCGAGTGGATGCGGCCGCATTTCATGGACGAGGCGGGCAACCTGATCATGAGCATTCATGCACTGGTAGTGGACACGGGCGAGCGTCGTATCATCGTTGACACCTGCATCGGCAACGACAAGCAGCGCTCCATTCCGAACTGGACCAACCTGCAGACCTCGTTCCTCAAGGATCTGGAAGCTGCCGGTTACCCGCGGGAAAGCATAGACACAGTGCTCTGCACCCATCTGCATGTGGACCACGTCGGCTGGAACACCATGCTGGTGGATGGCAGCTGGGTACCCACCTTCCCGAATGCCCGCTACCTGCTGGCCCGGAAGGAGTTCGAGTACTGGGATGCCGCAGAGGCGGACGCACTGAATGATGGTGTGATGGCCGATTCGGTCCGGCCTGTGGTCGAGGCTGGTCTGGTGGATCTGGTGGACTGGGAGCATCGGGTCTGCGAGGAGGTTTCGCTGACCCCGACGCCGGGTCACACGCCGGGACACGTCAGCATTGCCATCCGTTCGGGAGGCGAGCAGGCGCTGATCACCGGCGACTGTTTCCATCACCCCTGCCAGATGACCCGGGTCGACTGGTGCTCGTCGGCAGACTTCGACAGCGCCGCGGGACAGCAGACGCGGGAAACGCTGCTCGAGCGCTACGCCGAATCAAACGTGCTCGTCATCGGCACCCACTTTGCGACACCCACCGCGGGGTACATACGGCCGAGGGCGGAAGGTGGCTACTGGTTCGACGTGGAGCCGTCCAGTCGGACGTGATCTTCCGGTATCTCCGAGAGCCGGTGCAGCCTTTCCATCCAGACGTCCAGACGGCGCCTGGCCGGGGGCACGTCAAGGGCCACGAAGGCCAATCCCAGCGGGAACATCCAGAAGCCGAGCACGGGCAGAAAACCGAACACGCCACCGACCATGAACAGGAACCCGACCAGGGTTCTCAGACCCGGTGGCACGCGCTGGTTCCCCCAGTGCAGCGAACGGTAGGCATACTCCGCAATGCGGCGTTTCAGCTCGGCCTTCTTCATGGACGGTTCATGGACGGCATGAGGTCAGGTCATCGCGGTGATGCCGGGTCCATGATCGTGCCGCTCAGACCATGACGGGCTGGTCGCTCGGCGCATCGTGGCGGTCCGGATGGGAACGGCGCCCCAGATCGGGATCGATGGACCGGTAGCGGTAGCAACCGTCTTCGCAGAGCTCGCGCTCGATGCGGTTCCTGTGCATCAGCAGGTGCAGGTGGGCGATGGCCTCGCCGAGCGCCATGGTCATCTGCCGGGCGTCGAGCTCCCGGGCGAACAGCACGGGCAGGAGCTCCTTGGCGGTTGCCGGCTCGAGGGCACAATGCTCCTCGATGGCCAGCATCCGATCCTCGTGGTGGCTCATCAGCCCCCGCAGCCGGTCCCTGACGCCGTAGAACGGCAGGTTGTGCGCCGGCAGCACAAAGGTATCTGCAGGAACGGCCAGCAGCCTGTCCAGCGACTCCATCCACACCATCAGCGGGTTGGCATACGGCTCGTTGGCGTGAACGCTGACGTTGGAGGTGATCACCGGCAGGATCTGGTCGCCGGAGAGCATGACCTTGAGGGAGGAGCAGTACAGGCAGGCGTGCTCAGGGGAGTGGCCCTGTCCGACGATCACCCGCCACTCGCGTCCGCCGATGGTCAGGATCTCCCCGTCCTGCATGCGCACGTAGCTGCCCGGTACTCCGGTCTGCGACATGCTCATCGCCGGGTTGGCTCCGCCACGGTCCTGCCAGGCAGTCCTGAGCGCCTCCAGGTAGTCGACCGGCATCCCGGCACGGCGGAAGTACTCCTCGCTCTGCCAGGTGCCGTAGTGGCTGGGTCCGCCGATCGAGAAGGTGCGGGCCTGGTAATACTCGGTTCGGGTCATGTACAGGGGACACCGGAACTGCTCGGTGATCATGCCGGACTGACCGATGTGATCGGGATGCATGTGCGAGCAGATCACCCCTACCACCGGACGCCCGCCGAGCGCGGTCGAAAAGATCTGCTGCCAGTACTCTGCCGTCTCGGCCAGCGGCAGCCCGGTATCGAAGACCCACCATCCCTCGTCATCGGCCAGCAGGTAGAGATTGATATGGTTCAGCGAACCGCCACCCATGGGCATGGTCAGCCAAAGCACACCGGGTGCCACCTCCACCGTGGTGCCGGGAGGCGGGTGTTCGTCGTAGGGGTAACGGAGTTCGGTCACGGCCGCTCCTCGAACCTCGGCAAACGACCAGTATAGCGAATCGGCCCGGAATCCGGTGCAAAGCGTGGTCGGATTCGCTAGATTACCGGGTTCGCAATCAAGGGAAGAGAGAGGAGAGATCGCCATGGCGATGAACGTCAAACCGGTACCGACCCTGGACGACGAGGTCAACGAGATACGACTCGCCACGGCCGAGATCGTCAACCGGGACATCCTGCCCAACGAGGGCAAGCTGTGGGGGTGGCTGTCCGACAGCGCCAATGCGCCCAACGAGGTCATCAAGGAAGCCCGCGAGCTCCGGCACGGGATCCAGAACACCGTCAAGAAAGCCAAGCTCTGGGCGCCCCACCTGCCTCCTGAGTTCGGCGGCATGGGCCTCGGCTTCATGCAGCACGCTTACATGAACGAGGTGCTTTCCTACAGTCCCGGTGCCGCATCCCTGTTCGGGGTCGTGGCGCCCAACTCCGGTAACCAGAAGATTCTGGTCAAGTACGGCACGCCGGAACAGCACGAGAAGTGGTTGAAGCCGCTGACGGAAGGCACCATGCAATCCGGCTTCTCCATGACCGAACCACACAACCCGGGCTCGGATCCCCGCTCGATTCAGACAAAGGCGGTGCTCGACGGGGACGAGTGGGTGATCAACGGCCACAAGTGGTTCACGTCCAACGGCCACGCGGCGGATTTCTACATTGTCATGTGCCGCACGTCGGATCCAAACGACCCCGGCAGCGCCAACGAGAAGATGACCCAGATCATTGTCCCGAAGAACACGCCGGGGGTGAACATCGTCCGCGGGGTGCCGGTCTGGGGCCGTTCGTCGAGTCACTGCGAGATCATCTACGACAACGTGCGGGTGCCGAAGGAGAACCAGCTCGGCCGCACGGGTACCGGTCACCAGGCGGCTCAGGATCGCCTCGGTGCTGGCCGTGTCTATCACTGCATGAACTCCATTGGCTCCATGTGGCGCGCCTTCGACCTGATGATCGACCGGCTCACCACCCGCGAAGTGCACGGTGGTGAGAAGCTCGAGGACAAGCAGTTCATGCAGGGCTTCATTGCGGATTCCTACATGGACATTCAGAGTGCCCGTCTGATGACCATCCACTGCGCGGAGAAGATGGAGAGCGGCGCGGATCCGCGAACGGACATTTCCGCCATCAAGGTCTTCGTCCCCGCCGCCTATCACCGGGTGGTGGATCGGGCGATCCAGGTTTACGGTGCTGCGGGTGTGTCCGGCGACCTGCCGCTGGCCAGCATGTACCAGGGTGCCAGGACGCTGCGCATCGCAGATGGCCCGGATGAGGTGCACAAGATCCTGATCGCCAAGAATGTGCTGCGTCGTTATCACGCTGGCGAGACCTGGGATTTTGGCAACTGAGAAACGCGGAGGCGCTCCTTGCCGCAGCTGAGCCGGGCGGAGCGGGACGGCTTTCTCGCCGAACCCGGCGTGCTCATGCGTGTGGCTGTGGTGCGGGCCGACGGCTCGCCCCTGGTCACCCCAATCTGGTTTCTGCACGAATCCGAAGCGGCAGGCGACTTCATCTACTTCACGCCCCGGGAGAAGTCCGAATGGTTCGCCTGTCTGCGCCGTGATCCCCGGGTTGCGCTCTGCATCGACGAGCAGCCGCTGCCGTACCGGAAGCTGATCGCGGAAGGCGAGGCAGAGCTCGTTCACGACGTGGGCGAAGACGATCAGTGGCGCGACCGCTATCGCCGGATCGCGAATCGCTACGTCCCGGAAGGCGCAGCGGAAGCCTACGTGCAGAACACCATCGAGCAGCCACGCGGTCTGTATCGGCTGAATCTGGCTGACGCCAGGGTCAAGACCTGGCGCATGCCGCTCGAAGGGGAGCCGGCGGAAGGTATCTGGCATGACCGTTACTACCGGCCCGGTACCTGGGGCAGCCGGCAATGACGTCGGAGATCCTCGAGTGCCCGAAGTGTCCTGGGGAGCTGATTCCACGCACTTACGGCCGCAAGATCAGTGTGCACCGCTGCTCGGACTGCGGCGGGCTCTGGTGCAAGCCGGACGTGCTCCTCGAGATGAAGAAGGAATGGATGTCCGAGGCGGTGCTGGATTCGGGTGACCCCAAGCTCGGCGCGGTGCTGGACAAGCTGGACGACATCCGCTGCCCGGAAGACGGGGCGGTGATGGAGAAGAAAACCGATGAGCGCCAGACGCACATCTGGTACGAGGCATGTCCCGTCTGTGGAGGCATGTTCTTCGATGCCGGCGAGTTCACCGACCTGAAGTACGACACACTCATGGACCGCGTGCGGGATTTCGTCAAAGGGTCGCGACCGGAGGGATGACATTGGCCGGCATGAGCGGCACGATCGATCGCGACGGTTTCGAGCTGGGTTACCGGATCGAGGGCAACGGTCCGAACGCGCTGGTCATCGGCAGCAGTGTCTACTACCCGAGAGTTTTTTCACGGAATCTTCGTGAAAGCCTGCGGCTTGCCTTCATTGATCACC
>QJYB01000040.1 GCA_003247835.1 Gammaproteobacteria bacterium
AGCGAGGTCAGCCAGCTCGCCAGCCAGACCGCCGTGAACGGCTTCCTGGCCGATTATTACTGCACCTCCGAAGCCTGGTCGGTGAGGCAGTCCGGACAACGCGTGCTGCATGCGACCAATTCCTGGCTGCATGCGCAGACCCGGCAGAGTCAGTACCGTTACGATGCGGACAAGGGCTACGTCTGCACCTTCAGCGCCCTGATCATCAAGTCCACCACGGCGCACTTGTTCCACGTCGGCGACACACGCATTTACCGCTTGCGCGGCGACACCCTCGAACAGCTGACCGAGGACCATCGCCTCTGGGTATCCCGCGAGAAGAGCTACCTGGGTCGCGCCCTCGGAATCAACCAGCAGCTCGAAATCGACTACCACAGCGTGGCGGTTGAGTGCGGGGATATTTTCGTGCTCGCAACCGACGGGGTGTACGAACACGCGCCACCCGATTTCGTCGTCCGGACGATCGCCGCTCACACACACGACCTGGATGCCGCCGCGCAGCGCATCGTCGACGCGGCCTGCGCCCGGGGCAGCGAAGACAACCTGACCATCCAGATTCTGCGTCTCGACGCGCTTCCCGATCCGGATGCCGGCGAGATCTCCCGGCGGTTCGGCGAACTTCCCTTTCCTCCGGTGCTGGATGCGCGGATGGAACTCGACGGCTACCGGATCAGTCGCCCGATCCATGTAAGCAGCCGCAGTCACGCCTACCTGGCCGTGGACGGTGAAAGCGGCGAAAAGGTCGTGATCAAGACGCCTTCCGTCGACCAGCGGAATGATCCGGACTACCTGGAACGCTTCCTCACGGAGGAATGGATCGCCCGGCGCATCGACAACGCGCATGTTGTGAAACCACGCGCCCTGACCCGCAGGCGCAGCTGCCAGTACATCGCCATGGAGTACATCGAGGGTCGGACCCTCGCGCAATGGATGCGTGACCACCCGTGTCCCGATCTGGAAACCGTACGGGGCATCATCGGGCAGATCGCCCGGGGACTGCAGGCCTTCCACCGCCTGGAAATGCTGCACCAGGACCTGCGGCCGGAGAACGTCATGATCGACGCGGCCGGGACGGTGAAGATCATCGATTTCGGTTCCACCCGGGTGGCCGGTCTGCTGGAGATGAACGGGGGGGACGGCGCGGCGCCCATCCTGGGAACCGAACAGTATTCAGCCCCCGAGTACTTCCTGGGCGAAAACGGCACCTCCCGCTCCGACATCTTTTCGCTGGGCGTGATCGCCTACCAGATGCTCACGGGCAGGCTGCCCTATGGCACCCGCGTGTCCCGATCGCGCACCCGGGCTGCGCAGCGCCGGCTCAGATACACTTCCGCACAGACCGACGAACGCCCGATACCGGTCTGGGTCGACGAGGCGATACGCAAGGCCGTGCACATCGACCCGCGCACACGCTACGCGGAACTGTCCGAGTTCCTGTACGACCTGCATCATCCGAACCCGGCATTCCTGAGAAAGACCCGCCCTCCCCTGATGGAAAGAAACCCGCTCGTGTTCTGGAAGACGGTTTGCTTTCTCCTGGCCGTGGCCCTTATCGTGACGCTGCACCGGCTGCACGCGCTCACGAGTCCGACATGACCGGCCGCGCAGCGCTTCGACGCTTCCATTCACTTCCACAAACCGGAGACTGCCATGACCCGCGATGATGTCACCCAGCTCATCCTCACCAGCAAACGCCGCAAGAACCTCACCTGGGCGCAACTCGCCGAGGCCGCCGGACAAAGCAAGGAATGGACGACCGCCGCCCTGCTCGGGCAGATGACCCTGACCGCCGGACAAGCCGACAAGCTGGGGGCGCTGCTGGAACTGCCCGCCGAGGCGGTGGAGATGCTGCAGGTGGTGCCCTACAAGGGCTCGCTGCCGACCACGGTGCCGACCGATCCGCTCATCTACCGCTTCTACGAACTGGTGAATGTGTACGGGACGACCATCAAGGAGCTTATTCACGAGGAATTCGGCGACGGCATCATGAGTGCCATCGACTTTTCCATGGATATCACCCGCGAGCCCGACCCCAGGGGCGACCGGGTGCACATCGTGATGAGCGGCAAGTTCCTGCCCTACAAAATGTACTGATCACCGC
>QJYB01000008.1 GCA_003247835.1 Gammaproteobacteria bacterium
ACGGCGATGCCGCGGCGCGAGCCGAAATGACGACCGACGATGATGGAAGCCGACGACGCCTCGTGGGTGGACGCGGCCTCCTCGCCGTGCGCGAAGTGCTCGACGTGGGCGGCGTGCCGCTGCTGCTTGCCATGAGCGTCGGCGTGTTCCTCATCAATCACGGTCTGAACAACTGGCTGCCGGAGCTGCTGAGGCTGGGCGGCATGACCCTGACCGAGGCAGGTTTATGGGCCGCGCTGCCCATGCTCGTGGGCATTCTCGGTTCCCTGACGATCCCGGGGCTCGCGACGCCAGAGCGGCGTTTCGCGATACTCGGGGGGCTCTGTGCAGCGGCAGCGGTTTCGTGCCTGCTGCTGACCGTGGACGGCACCGCCAGCACGACGACGGCGCTGCTCGTGCAGGGGCTGGTGCGATCATCCCTCATGACGGTGCTGATGCTGACGCTGATGGAGCTGCCCGGCATGAAACCAGGTGGTGCCGGGACGGCAAGCGGCCTTTTCTTCTCCGCCGCAGAGATCGGTGGTGTGCTCGGACCGCTGGGACTCGGCGTGCTGTACGACCTCACCGGCGGCTTCGACCCCGGTCTCTACACGCTGGCCGCCGTGGCGATTGCCATGCTGTTCGGCACGCTCCGACTCAGCCGTTTGAGCCGTTCGGCAGACAGTGCGACGCGGCTCAGCGGCCTCTGAATTCAGGCGGTCGCTTCTCCACGAACGACTGCACGCCTTCCCGGAAATCCTCCGACTTGAACAGGTTCAGCACGCTCATCAGCACGTGGTGGGAATGACTTTCGAAGTCCTGGGTCTGACCATGCCGGAACAGCCGCTTCATCTCGGTGATCGCCAGCGGCGCATTGGCCGCGATCTTCTCCGCCCACGCGGCCGCCACGGACTCGAGCTCCGACGCAGGAACCGCCTTGTTCACCAGCCCATAGTCTTCCGATGCCCGGGCACTGAGCGGGTCGCCCAGCATGGATACCTCGCACGCCTTGGCCCAGCCGAGCAGCCGCGGCAGATACCACGTGCCGCCGCTCTCGGGTACGACCCCCATTCTGGCAAATCCGGGCATCAGTACCGCCGCGTCGGACATGAGCCGCATGTCGCAGCCAAGCGCCAGGTCGAGGCCATAGCCCGCTGCGGCGCCGTTGATGACCGCGATCACCGGTGTGTCCATGCGCTGCAGGGTCACCGTGCAGATTTCCCGGGTCGAGTAGTGTCGTGCGCCCGCCGTGGCAAGTCCCGCGCCACCGATACCTTCACCGGCGGACGCCTGCTTCAGATCGAGTCCGGCGCAGAACGCCCGGCCCGCACCGCTGAGCACGACGACCCGCACATCCGGATCGTCGTCGGCAGCCTTGAACGCCTCGTTCAGCTCGCCGAGCATCTGCCCGGTGATGGCATTCATGGCTTCCGGACGGTTCAGGATGATCCAGCGGACGTGCCCACGATCCTCTATCAGCACCTCGCTCATGTTCGCTCCCCTGTCAGTTACTGACGTATTTCTTCACGCCTTTCGGGCCTACCTCGGCGCCGTAGACGCTACCTTGTGCATCCACGGCCACCCCTTCCGCGCCACTCGTCCCCGAGTTGTCCTGATCGGGCTCGGGATCGGGAATGAACGCCGTGACGAATCCATCCCGGGCCGAGCCGATCCGGATGCCGCGCCGGTAACCGGGGTTGCGTCCGGCGTTGGATTCCGAGTCCGCCACGTAGAGGACGTCGTTGTTGTCGATGAAAACCCCGCTCGGGCGGCCGAACTGATACCACGTGTCCAGGTGATTGCCTGCCTGATCGAAGATCTGAACACGGGAATTGGCCCGGTCGGCAACGAACAGCCTGCCCTGTGAGTCCATCGCCAGACCATGTGGCTCATTGAACTCACCGTCGTCCGTGCCCGTCATGCCGAACTCGAGCAGGTAGTTTCCGTCGGCGTCGAGCTTTACGATCCGGTTGTTGACCGGCTCCCCCTCCCCAGAGCCGTGGCCGTCGGCGACGAAGATGCTGCCATCGGGCGCAACCAGCACATCGCAGGGCTTCCGGAAGGTCGTTCTACCGTCCCCACCGATACCTTTCTCGCCGAGCGTCATCAGCAGCTCTCCCTCGGGACTGAACTTGTAGATCACGTGACCCCAGCCCTCGGGAATGGGTGCGTAGCCGTTGGCGTCTGCGACCCAGACGTTATCGTCCGCATCCACGTAGATGCCGTGCGGCCAGGCGATGAGCCCGGCGCCGAAGCTCCTGATCAGATTGCCCTCCAGATCGAACAGCAGCACCGGATCCAGGTTGCTGCCGACGCAGACGTTGGCGCCGCAACGCTCGGCCACCCAGATGTGCCGCCCATCCCGGGTCGGATAGATGGCGCTGGTGGAACCCCAGGTGCGGCCTTCGGGCAGCTTGCCCCATCCGGAGATGGTCCGGAACGGATTCGGCGCGTAGTTCTCCGCCTGCGCCACCGTCGTCAGCAGACAGGCGACCATCCATACGGCGGCGCACCCCAGGACACGGGCAATCAAAGGCATCGACTTCTCCGCTGGTCAGATCGACAGAAAGTCCGGCGATTCTACACTGCCGGATCTGCGGCGGCGGCTGCCGCGCCTCAACGGCGGATGACCATGACGTCAACTCGTCCTTTCGGCCCGATGAACTGGGCGCAGGCACCGCTGACCAGACTGACGACGATGGCGCCGAACACGGCGCTCCAGAATCCCACCACGCTGAATCCATCCACCAGATAACCGGCGAGGTTCAGCATGGCGGCATTGAGCACCAGCAGGAAAAGTCCCAGGGTGAGAATGGTAATGGGCAGCGTCAGCACCACCAGCACCGGCCGGACGATGGCGTTGATCAGCCCGAGCGCCACGGCCGCCCAGACCAGAGCCCGGGTGCTGTCCGCACTGACACCGGGCACGAGCACGGTCGCCAGCCAGATACCGATCCCGGTGATGAGCATGCGCAGGAGGATGCCGATCATGCCAGTTCTCCCAGCTCCCGACGCCGACCGTAGGTGGCGTAACGACTGCCGTTCTCGGTGTCGAAGAACGCTTCCAGCGGAATCGTCTCCTGACGCAGAAAACCCCTTGCGGGCAGGACGCCGGAAGCAACCATCTCGATGACGGCGCAGACCGACGATGCCGTGGTCCAGGCAATGGCCCGCCAGGCGCGGCCGTCGATCTCCACGGGGAAGTAAGAACGGACGAATTCACGCCGACTGAGCCGGCCCTGCTGCATACCTTCTGCGGAGACGTGCACGTGCACAACATCCTCGTCCACGGGCGGCTTGGCATTTTTCAGGATGGTGCCGGCGAGCTCGCGGTCCTCGCGCATGAGGAGCTCGTGGAAGAAGAAGTTCATGAGCGCCGCGTGTCCCGGGTAGCGCATGGTCTTGTAGTCCAGGTTCTCCACTCGTCCGGCATAGGTGTCACACATCGTGCCGAGACCGCCGGACGTGGTGAACGCCTCGAGCCGGACGCCGTTGACGTGCACCGTCTCTACCCACTCCATGGGTGAAACCCACTTGTGCTCGCCGTCTTCGATCACCTCGCAGTCGTTCAGATACTCGTTGACCACACCTTCCGGGGACCAGTTGAAGGAATAGGCCAGCAGACCGGTTGGGTGCTGCGGCAGCGCACCGACACGGAGCTTGATGGAGCGGACCTCGTCGAACTGTTCCGCTAGGTGCGCACCGACGATGCCGACGAAACCGGGGGCCAGTCCGCACTGCGGCGCCATGAGCGCGTCACCCTGCTCGGCGAGCGTCAGGATCAGCTCCTTGGTGGGCACGTCCTCGGTCAGGTCGAAATAGGCGATGCCGAGGCCGCTGGCGAGCCGCGCCACGTCCTTGTTGAGATGGTACGGCAGGCAGGAGAGCACGGCGTCCTGCTTCGAGAGGACGCCTTCCAGGGCGGCGGGATCGGCTGCCGATGCCGCCTCGACCGCGAACGGCAGCGGGGTGTCCGGTACTGAAAGATCCACGCCCGTGACCTCGAACCCGCTCGAGGCGAGCAGTCTCGCTGCCAGCTCTCCGACGCCGCCGAGCCCGAGGACGGCGACCTTGTGAACGTGTTTCTTCTTCATGGCGCTCACACCTCGAAGTTGATGCCCTGGGCGAGAGGCAGCTCGTCCGAGTAGTTTATGGTCACCGTCTGCCGCCGCATGTATGCCTTCCACGCGTCCGATCCGGATTCCCGGCCACCGCCGGTTTCCTTCTCGCCGCCGAATGCACCGCCGATTTCCGCGCCTGACGGGCCGATGTTGACGTTGGCGATGCCGCAGTCCGAGCCCACTGCGCTGACGAAGGTTTCAGCTTCCCGCACGTCCGTGGTGAACACGCAGGAGGAAAGGCCCTGAGGGACCGCGTTGTGCAGTGCCAGCGCTTCGTCGAAGGATGCGTACTTCAGGCAGTACAGAATCGGCGCAAAGGTTTCGGTCATCACCACGTCGGTCTGGGCCGGCATCTCGACGATGGCCGGTCGCACGTAGTAACCGTCAGGATAGGCGTCCGCGAGCAACCGCTCACCACCCGTCACGGCACCACCCTCTTCACGGGCACGCTCGAGCGCCTGCTGCATGGCCTCGAAGGCCTGTCGGTCGATCAGCGGCCCGACCAGCACGCCATCTTCCAGAGGACTGCCGACGCTCAGATCGGCGTATACGCGTTTCAACTGCTCGAGCAGCGATTCGTAGACGTGCTCGTGGACGATGATGCGCCGCAGCGACGTGCAGCGCTGCCCCGCGGTGCCTACCGCCGAGAAGACGATGGCCCGGAGCGCCAGGTCCAGCTCCGCCGAGGGCGCCACGATCATGCCGTTGTTGCCGCCGAGCTCGAGGATGGTCCGACCGAACCGCCCTGCCACCACCGGGCCCACCTTCCGCCCCATGGCAGTGGAACCGGTGGCGGAAATGATGGGTACGTCCCGATGGTTAACGAGCGCTGCGCCGACGCCCGCATCGCCGATCAGCAGCTGGTTGAGATGTTCGGGTGCGTCGGCAAAGCCGGTCGCCACCTCGTCGACGATCTTCTGCACGGCCAGCGCCGTCAGAGGTGTCTTTTCCGAAGGTTTCCAGATCACCGGATTGCCGCAGACGAATGCCAGTGCCGCATTCCAGGACCAGACCGCTACCGGAAAGTTGAACGCCGTGATCACGCCGCAGGTGCCCATGGGGTGCCAGAGCTCGCGCATGGCATGACCGGGACGCTCGGACGGCAGGGTCAGGCCGTAGAGCTGCCGGGAGAGGCCCACCGCGAAGTCGCAGATGTCGATCATCTCCTGTACCTCGCCCAGGCCTTCCTGGCGGATCTTGCCGCACTCGGCGCTCACCAGTTCCGCCAGCGCCGACTTCCTAGCCCGCAGCGCCTCACCCAGCTGGCGGACGAACTCGCCCCGTCTGGGCGCAGGCACCGACCGCCATTGCCGGAAGGCCGCCTGGGACCGTGCGACCACCGCTGCTACATCGGCTTCGGCGTGCACGGCCACCCTGCCGAGCTCGTTACCGTCGATGGGTGAGCTGACCACCAGAGGGCCGCCCGTCAGCTCTTCTGCCGTCAATCCCGCCGCGCCTGTCACTGCTTCGTGCGTCATGCGTTTCTCCTCTGTGGCTCGAGCTACCAGATACTCACCCGGTCCTCGGGATCGAGATACAGCGCGTGCTCCGGACCGACGCCGAAGGCGTCGTACCAGGCGTCGACGTTCCGCACGACCCCGTTGGCCCGATACGGCGCGGGTGAATGCGGATCCGACTTGATCTGGGTGAGTAGCGCCTCCTCCCGCATCATGGACCGCCAGAGCTGAGCGTAGGCGATGAAAAACCGCTGATCTCCGGTCAGTCCGTCGAGGACGGGTGCTTCGGTGCCGTTCAGGCTCAACCGATAGGCATGGTAGGCAATGTTGATGCCACCCAGATCGCCGATGTTCTCGCCCAGGGTGAACTCGCCGTCGACGAACACGCCAGGTACCGGCTCGTAGGCGGAATACTGACCCACCAGTTCGGCCGCCCGGGCTTCGAACCGCGCCCGGTCCTCGTCCGTCCACCAGTTACGCTGAACGCCGTCCCCGTCGGACTTGGAACCCTGATCGTCGAATCCATGACCCATCTCGTGTCCGATGACCGCACCGATGGCGCCGTAGTTGACGGCGGGGTCCGCGTTCGGGTCGAAGAAAGGCGGTTCCAGAATGCCCGCGGGAAAGGTGATGGAGTTGAACTGCGGGGTGTAGAACGCGTTGACGGTCTGGGGCGGCAGAAACCACTCGTCGCGATCTGTCGGCCGGGACAGGCGGTCGATTGCATCCGCCTGGTAGTAAGCGCGAAGCCGCTGGACGTTGCCCATCAGGTCGTCCCTCGCAATCCGTACGCTGCTGTAGTCACGCCACTCGTCCGGATAACCGATCTTGGGCAGAAACCCGGCGAGCTTTGCCAGGGCCTGGGCCTTGGTTTGCTCACCCATCCAGCCCAGCGCACGGATGCGCTCGGCCAGCGCTGCGCGGAGGTTCTCCACCAGATCCAGCATGATCTCCCGGGAGTGCGCGGGGAAGTAACGGGCCACGTAGACCTGACCGATGGCGTCCCCCAGACCGTCGCCGGCGCCGACCAGACTCACCGCGCGACGCCAGCGCTCACGCTGCTCGGTCTGCCCGAACAGCACCGGTCCGTAGAACGCGAAGTTCGCGTCGTCCATTGCCGTGCTGAGAAACGGCGCGTTGTTCGAGAGCAGGTGGTAGGTCAGGTAGGCACGCCAGACCGGCAGCGGGGTTTCGTTGACCAGGCGGATCAGACCGGGGAGTGCGCTCGGATGGTTGACATTGATCACCGGTGGTATGACACCGGTGGCTTCAAAGAAGGTCATCCAGTCAAAATTCTTATATTTTTCAATGAGTTCTTCCGGAGAACTCAGATTATAGGTCAGATC
>QJYB01000094.1 GCA_003247835.1 Gammaproteobacteria bacterium
GGGCCAGGTGCTGCGCACCGTGATCCGGTAGGGCACCATCTGACCGCGAGTGACGTTGACCATGGGTGTGGTCTTGCTGATGGTCACCAGACCGCTCAGCACCGGATCCAGCGGAATGTGGTTGTTGAAAATCTGGCTGGTGCCGCCGGGGATCACTCCGTCGTCGAAAAGCAGGTGCAGGAGATACGCCGTCTCCGGGCTCTGCGCGGGTACCGCCAGGGACGGAGGAAACTCGGAGACCTGAACCTCGCAGTGAGAGCCCGTACCCGGCACGGCATCGTTGACGGTGCCCGGGCAGAACGGCACGTTGAAGGGGGCCGTGGTGCCGTCAGTGGTCGGCGGTATGAACTGCGACGCCCGGGCCTCGTAGTTCGGTGCCGGTTCCACCTCGATCAGATAGCCCGTGCCACTCGGACAGCTCGGATCCGAGAAGTTGAGATCGAACTTGTAGTAACCGCTCGCCAGGGTGACCTGACCCTGCTGGTTGGGATCATCGAAGCAGGCCGGTGCCACGGGCAGCATCGATCCGCTGCTGACCAGTCGCAGCGTGGCTCCGGCAAGGGGCAGGCGTGACAAGGCGTCGTACACCACACCGTTGGGATCGATGGGCATGTTCAGGTTCTGAATGTTGCTGCCGGAACGGACCTCGATGTCGTAGATACGCTGCGGCGCATCCGTGAACTCCGAGTCCGCCAGACCGAGGGTCGCCGTGGTCGGACCGGCACCCGGTGCAAGGAACCGGATTTCGTAGCGGTCCTGTGTCAGGTAATTCGGCACCAGACCGGCAAACTGATAGGTGCCGTCAGCGGCCGTGGTGACCGTCAGGATCGGCTGGTCGTTGCGCCGCAGGACGACGGCCCACCCCTCGAGGGGCATCTCATCCGCGTCGAGCACGTTGTCGAAGTCTGCGTCGTGCCAGACCGTGCCGTTCAGAATGCCGGCCCCCGGGGTGCCGCCGACGTCGAAACGCACCTCAGCGGTTGCGGTCTGATCCGTGTTCCAGGTCACCTGCGCCTGGTTGATGATGGTCGTGCCGATGGGCGCGGTGTCGTAGATCTGGGCGCGGAACCGCAGCTGGAAGGCCTGACCCGGCGGTAACGCCCCGTACTGGGTCGAGTAGTTGGCCGTGATCAGCGGGCCCGCCACGCTGATACCGGCGGCACCGCCGTTCAGCGTCGCCGTCGGGTCGATGTAGAGCAGCTGTCCCGGATTCGGATCGTCCAGGTTGTCCGTGACGTAGACATCGAGCGCCGGTACGGCACTCGTGTTGCGCACGGTCACCAGATACTCGAGAGTCGATCCGGCCAGCGCGGGACCGCCGCCCACCACCGATACCTGCTTGGTGATGGTCAGCTGCTGGGCATCGCCCACCACGACGATGGTCGGCTCCGGTCCGGTGGCCGGGTTGCCGTCACCGTCGGTGAGCTGATCACCCAGCTCCTCGGTGCTGACCGTCGCCTGGTTGGTGATCAGCGTGCCGCGCGGCACATTGGCGTTCACCACGACGTCGAACTGGATCGTCGCCGCTTCCCGTGGGCTGATCACGCCTTCTCCCGGGCCCGGCACGGGCGGGGTCAGATCCGAGGAGCTGATCCAGATGCCGGCCTCGAGCGGGAAGACCCCGCCATCCGGCTGACCGACCGGTTCGCCGTTCAGCGTCAGCGTGTTGGCGACGTAGGTCGTATCCGTGGGTACCACGTCCGCCAGCCGGGCCATGGTGGCCGGCACCGGTCCCGTGTTCTGAACCAGAATCGTGTAACGCAGGACGTCACCGGGATCGACGATGCCCGGTGAGTCGTAGTCGTTCAGGAGCACGGCGGTCTTGACCGGAAAGATGAAGGGGAAGTTGCCGACGACGTCGAGTGTCGGATCGTCCACCGCTGCCGTGCGCGGATCGTCCGATGGCTGGTCGACGATGCTCGAGGCCAGCGCGCTGACGAAGGCCTGATTGGCGATCACGGTGCCGTCCGCCGTGGCTGGGTTCACCGTCACGTCGAAGATCAGGGTGGCAACGTTGTCCGGCGTCGCCGACGCATCAGCCCGCAGATATCCGGGTGTGGCGTTTTCCGGCGCCGACAGATTCACGCCATCGGCGAGCGGGAAGGCACCGCCGGGCAGATCGGGTACGGGATTGCCATTCAGGGTGGTCGAGCCAGCGATGTAGGTCGTGTTCGCGGGCAGCGCGTCGGTCAACCGGGCGTCGGTGGCATCCTCGGTGCCGACGTTTTTCACGGTGATGGTGTAGCGCAGCCGCTCACCGGCCAGCAGCACGTTGGGATCGCCGTCGAGATAGGTGGAGATCTTGTTGACGTCGAAGTACGGCGCGGACTCGATCACCACCCGGGTGGGATCCTCGTCGCCAGCCACCTCCGGATCGGACTGGCCGTTCACCGTCGGGTCGTCGCTGTCCGCGATCTTGCCGACTCCGAACAGCTCCGCCTGGTTGGTGACGACGGTGCCGTTGTCGATGGCTGCGGCGAGGGTGATATCGAACTGCAGCGTAGCGGTCCCGCCGATGGGGAGATTGACATTGCGGACGTCCAGCAGCCCGGCGCCGTTGGTTCCTCCGTTGGGATCCGTGTTGGAGACATCCATGCCCGCGGGAATCGCCCCGAACCAGGTCAGGGTCCCGGGCTCGAACACCGGGATGCCGTTCAGCGAGCCCAGATCGTCAAGGATGCGGGCGTTCACCAGCGGTGCATCGAGGGCGCGCAGATAAAGGGTATAGCGCAGCGTGTCGCCGGGATTGGCGATCCGGCCCGGATCGGCACCGCTGGTGACGTTGGTTACCCGCTTCTCGAAGACGTAGCCCGACAGGTCGGCGAGGACCGTGTGGGCGTCCTGATGATCGGCAGTACCCACGGTGCCATCGGTCAGTGTGCGGCTGTATGTCTGCCGAGCCGGGTTGCTGCTGTCGCCGTTGAACCACTGAATGGCGCCGGCGACGTTGGTCAGGCTCACGCCCTGCTGGGTATCCGGGTCGAGGCTCGTCCGGTAACGGACGATCAGACGCTCCCCGGGGCCAATCACCGCCGCCGCCGACTGCATGGTCAGGCGCAGCTCGCAGGTGGGATCGCCGCTGTAGTTGAACGTGTAGTCCACGCCCTCGCTCAACGGTCCCTTACCGGGTACCGGCGTGACGCCGTCCGCCGCAAAGACCTGGGCGCTCAGGATGGTCGGGGTCAGCTCGCACAGGCCACCGGTCGGGCCGTTGGCAAGCCGGTCGAGCAACGTCACGTTCCAGGCTTCGCTCAGACCCGCGTTGCTGACGTCGAGGGTGTAGTCCGCAGCCTGACCCAGGTTGAGCGACGCCGGGCCGGTCTTGTCCATCACCAGATCCGGGCCGGCGATGGTCATGGGATCGGAGATACCCCACTCTCCGGGCAGGGGCTCGTAGAACACCCCGTCGATGAGGCGGCCGAAGTCCCACCTGGCGACGTTGACGAACTGATCGCCGATGGCGTTCTCCGGTACGGCATCCAGCACCAGCGTGATGTCGAGATAGATCTGCCTCCCCGCCGCGACGATGGGGAAGTTGTCGAAGGTGAGCACCCCACCCACATTGGTGAAGGTGTGCGGCACGGTAGCGCCGGAGTCGGCCCAGTGCGCCTCGTGGCTGACGTAGGTGAGCTGCACGCCATAGGTGCTCTCGATGGCGTTCAGGTCATCCACGAGGGTGATTCCGTGCAGATCGTTGACGGATCCCGCGACGTTGATGACCGTCTCCGTGCCCGGATCGAACAGCACCGGCATGGTCAGCCGGTAGGTGAAGGGCACCCCGACCGTCGCTGTGTCACCCGGCGGGTTCTGCTTGTCGATCTTCTCCACCGGGATCAGCAGGTTCTGACAGCCTTCCTGGATCGTGGTGGAGGATCCGTTGGTGAACCAGATCTTGTGGCCGGCGACGGCGTTACACGCCATCTGACCCGTGTGCACCACGTTGTCGAAGATGATCAGCCAGCGCTCGTTGGTCTGACCCGGCTGGGTCAGGAAGCTGAAGTTCGTGCTGAGCGGGTTGGAGGCCGGAAAATTCCGAATCGTGCAGTTGCGGTCGATCTGAATCTGGCTCGGCGCGATGTCACCGGCGTAGCCGTCCAGGGTGCCGTTCGGCAGCTCGGAGCAGTCGATGGACCAGGCCGGCATGGCGGCCAGACAGGCCAGCATGAGCAGCAGCCGCACCATGCTGCGAATGGCCGCACCGGCAATCCGATGCGACGATCCTGCCTTCGCCCGTCCTTTGCTCACTGTCCGCGTCCCTTACCTGGCAGGCGGTCAGGCGGTCGGCAGGAAATCGATTGGGTAAAGGATCGTGATGGGCGGCACGTCCTTGGCACCGAAATCGAAGCCGAGCACTCTGGAGACGACCTGCTCCGCGAGCAGCGGCGCATCCATGTCGCTGGACTGAAGTTGGCATACTGAGACCGTGCCATCCGGCTCGATGGTCAGCTTCAGCACCATCTGTCCTTTCAGCGTCGGATCGTTGCGCAGCTCCTTGTTGTACAGCCGGTAGAGGGCTGCCTTGTAGCGGTCGAAGACGATCTGGATCTCCTCGTCCGTTCGACCGGCAACGGCGCCCGAGCTCAGGGGTCGATCACTGCCACCGCTGGCACCGATGGAACTGGCCACGCGGCTGAGCGCAACGCCCTCTATCTGGTCGCCGGTACCGCCACCGCCCACATCACGGCTGAGGCTGGCCAGGTTGATGCCGCCGCTGCTGCCCGGTCCGCTGGTCGCCACCATGGAGCGCTGCGGCATGCCTACCGCCTTGTCACCGGCGTTGCTCACCCGCGCCTCGCTGCCGAGCTGCGTAGACGGGCGGCCACTGGCCAGATTGGAGAAGCTTTCCCGGAACGCCAGCAGACCGGCGGAGGCGACCCGGTCGCGGGGGGCTTCCGGCGCTACTTCGGGCTGAGCCTGCTCGGCCACCTGGGTCTCAGGCTTGGGCTTGGGTTCCGGCTTCTCCTCGGGTTTCACTTCCTGGGGTTTTTCCTCGACCTTGCGTTCCCGCACAGCCTGTTCCGGCATGGGGCGCAGGGGTTCCTTGCGGATCAGCCGAGCGAAACGTTCCGGGACCTCCTCGATCTCGTCCTTCTCGGGAATCGGGATGTCGATGAGGGGAATGAGCAGTCCGAGCAGGATGCTGGCAAGCACCGAGCCGAGCAGGGATTTCCGGAACCTGAGGTCCTCTTCCAGCTTGCGTGTCCAGGGCAGGATCTGCGCACGCCGCTTTACCTCGGACTCATCTCGTTCGACGACCCACTCCTGCAGACGGCGCTCTTCCGCCTCCATTGCAGCAATGAGATCGCCCTCGATGAGGGCCACGTTGTCCAGATGCTCACGGACGCGCTTCCTGGCGGCTTCGCGCCGGGTGTCGATGCCCACAAGCTCGCCGGCGACCGCCTCGATCCTGGCGCGGACTTCGGCGAGGTGCACGACGACATCGTCATCGGTCGCCCGGTCGCCCCAGAACTCCCGGGACAGACCTGCCTCGGTGAGTTTCTCGATGCTCTGACAGGCCGACTCCAGGGGCTCGTACTGCTCGCGCTTGTCTGCGACCGCCTGCCACTCGGCGTTCACCTCCGCCAGCTCGGCCTGGCAGCCGGCGAGTGCCCGTTCGGCGTCGCCGAGTTCGCTGCGCAGCCGCTGCTCTTCCGTTGAGTGCTGTTCCATCAGAGCGCTCATCGCTGTCCTTCCTTCAGAGTTGCGCAACCTGGCCGGCAGCCGGATCGACGGGCTGACCCTTCTGGATCACCGCGAGTGAGATCCGGCTGTAGCCTTGGCTGGTGCAGGTGGACATCACCTTGCGGATGACGTCGAAGGGAATGGAGCGGTCCGCGAGCACCGTGATCTCCTGGCTGCCCGCAACATGCTTGGTGCTGGAGCCGATGATCCGCTCTTCGAGCAGCGCGAGCCGATCGATGATCGGTCCGATTTCACCCTCGCGCATGCTGGCGATCGACTCGATCGTGGCCACGGGTTCGCCCTGCACCACCACGTTTTCCGTGCCGATGAAGATCACCACCGTTTCCCTGGGCTTCGCCTCCACCACGGATTCGGGGAGCACCAGATCCTTCGGTGTCTCCAGCACCTCCGGGGTGCCGGAGTTGACCAGCAGGAAGAACACCAGAATGGTGAACACGTCCATCAGCGAGGTGAGGTTCATCTTGGCGACCCCCGCCCGGTTCCTCGACATCCGCTTCATGCGGCGCGTGGTCTTCACGGCGCTTCTCCCACCGAAATCTGTGTGAACAGGGCGAGCTGCACGAACGGTTCCTCGTCCTCCTCGGTGCCGGGTATCTGCACGCTGCGCACCACGTCCATGACCTGGATGAGGTAGTCGTACGGAATCGTCGGTTCCAGCAGCACGGAGGCGGCCTCCGTGGTCGGATAGTCTTCCTTGAGAGAAACCACGTATCGCGACAGCGTGGTCAGGTCGTACTCGCCATCCTTCTTGGGCAGCGCCGCGATGACGGACTTGCCGTTGCCGATTTCCAGACCCGTCTCGCGGACGATGACCTCCAGCCGGAATTCCGGCGCTTTCGTGGACGCATCACCAATCGTGGAAGGCAGATTCAGCTCCACGATCGCGATGCGGGAAAACACCGCGGTGATGAGCAGAAATGGAACGAGCACCACCATCAGGTTGAGGAAGGTGGTGACGTCCAGCTCGTTCGGCTGTTCCTTCGAACGCCGCCGGTAATGATGCTTGCGGGCCATGGGTCGTCCCTGTCAGTGACCGTCAGGATCAGGCCGCCATATCCACCTGGCGACGTGCACGCGAGGTGATCACGCTGAGCGCCTTCACCGATGCCATCTCCAGACCGTCGACGATCTCGTTGGTCTTGGTGGTCAGAATCGCGTGGATGATGAGCAGCGGTATACCCACCATCAGACCGAATGCCGTGGTGTTCATGGCCACGGAGATACTGGCTGACAGCAGGTCCGCTTTTTCGGCCGGGTTGGCATTGGCAACCGCGGTGAACGCCTGGATCAGGCCCATGATGGTGCCGAGCAGACCGAGCAGCGTGGCGATGTTCGACGCCAGCGCCACATAGGGCGTGCGCTTCTCGAGCTGGGGAATCACCTCGGTCATGCCTTCCTCCATGGCGATCTCGACGTCTTCACGACGACGCACCGCACCCTGCAGCGCCAGGCCCAGGTTGAGGATCCGCGACATGATGGAGTCTTCCTTGGAAGCCATCTCCCGCGCTTTGTCGAAATCACCCTGGTTCAGCAGCGGTTGCAGGGTGGTCCAGGCCGCATCGTTCTTCTGGGTGATGGCGGAGAGGGTGATGAACCGTTCCACCGCGATGGCGGTACCCACCGCAAACACCAGCAGGATCGGATACATGAACAATCCACCGGACGAGAAGAATCCGACGATTGAGTAGAAAACATCCATGGTTAGTTCCTCTTTCGAAAGAGCTCGAATCAAGCAGGGCTGCCCCTGGCAATCACGGATTGCCTGGCTGATCCCTTACAATCCTTGAACAAAGAGACTATTGCGTCGGCACACTCGGCGGAGTGATCGACCGCACGGATCGTGAGGTCGGGGGATTCTTTTCCCCAGCTCAACGGCTTCCGACTGAGAACCCGTCCGCATCACCGCCGGAAACGTCCGTTGTCTCGGTACGGATGCGGTAGTAGTCGAGCTCCCGGCTGAAGACGTCGCGATCGACCGGCATGGGCCGGTTGCTCAGACTCTCCACCACACCGATACCATCGCCGATCTGTGAACTCTTCCAGGGTACGAGCACCAGCGCCTTGGGCGCTTCGTTGTTACCGAGCACCGACATGCCGGACAGGGTCTTGGTTTCTCCGGCGCCGCCGGTCGCACCGTCGGCAGACCATGCGAACGGCGTCAGCGCCGCCAGCGTGACGAACATCACAGCATGACGCATGTTACTGATCCTCCCCGGCGCCAAGCCGGTTTCTGATGTCGGCGATCCACACACCCACGCTGTCGTCGTCCGTGACGATCCGCGCATAACTTTCGTAGCTCTCGAGCGCACAGGTCAGATCCTGCAGGTAGAGGTCACACAGCACGCCCAGATTGAGCAGCGCGTAATGAAAGCCGGGGTGGATGGCGAGCGCCCGCTCGTAGCTGCTTCGCGCCGCGTCGAATCTTCCAGTGCGACGGTAGACGATGCCCATCTCGTTGAGCGCGGCCGGATGGTTGGGTGCCAGCGACAGCGCCGTCTGAAGGCTTTCTTCCGCCTTGTCGAGTTCGTTCTTCCGTTCGTAGGCCACGCCGAGATCGATGTAGGGAATCGTCACGTCCGGCGCGCGCTCGACCACCGATTCGAGGAGATCGATCCCCTCGTCGAGCCGATCGGTTTCGAGCAGGACCAGGGCCTGCTGATAATCCCGACGGACATCGCTGTCTATACGCACCACCTCGGTGAGCGTGAAGCCGTAGTCGCCATCCACTGCCAGCGTCGGCGGTTGGTGGTTAGTCTGCTTGGCGCGGCTCGAAACGGTTTTTTCCGGTGCCGTTGCCACCGATGAACAACCGGCAACGAGCAGCAGCAGCGCGGCTCCCAGTCCAACACGGATGGCTGCCATGGGATCACATCGGCTCATGGTCGACTCCTGCGAACTCACTCGGCTGCTCACCCGGTGTCGGGGTGATGCTCGCGCTGCTCATCTGTCCTGTCGCCGTCTCCGGACCGAGCTCGGGTGTAAGTGGTGAGCGGTACGCATACTGATCGATGCTGCCGATGAAGCCGCTGCTGATCTCGGCCTTGGCATAACGGCCAGGCACGAGCACCGCCAGCTCACTCAGGCTGCGCTCGATCCAGTCGTTGTAGACGCCGGACCGCATGAGCTCCAGATTATCCTGGTGCACGGCAATGGATCGTTCCTCGAAGGGATAGGCTTCCTCCTCGATCACCAGCTCGTACTCAGCCAGATCCGCCGCATCCAGACCCGCCGGCCGTTCCGAGTGGACGAGGGCTTCGCTGAAGTCTCCGTAGATCTCCGCGATGTAATAGGTCGCTGCCGCGGTCACCTCCCCCACCTCGTAGCTGACCAGCGCCTCGAATCCGGAAAGCGCCGTGTCCATCCGCTTCTTCTTCTCTGCAAGGCTCTTCTCGAACGGCTGCACGAGCGCCAGTGACTTGAAGTCCTCGTAGAGCGGTTTGGTGAGGACGAGTGATGCCGTTGCGGCCAGGTAGCGCGTCCGATCGGTACGGGCCGCGCCGGCACCGGCATCGATGTCGACGATGGCTCGGAGCTGGGCAAGATAGGCCGCATCATCGCCCCGTTTGTCATAGGCGGTTGCAACCTTGTGACGGATCTCCAGCGCGGTTTCAACCGGCTCCGGGAACTCGTCGATGTACTGCTCGTATACCCGAAGCGCCTGCGCGCTGCTGCCCGCCTGCTCGTAGAGATCGCCAGCCACCAGCATGGCCTCACTCTTCACCGCGGGATCTGTCGCATCGAGTGCCACGCGCTCGTACTCACCCGCCGAGCGATCGAGTTCGCCCGCATTCTCATAGACCACGGCCAGCTGCTCGGTGGCCTCACCAGCCAGCTCGTGGTCGGGGAACGTCGAGCGGAAGTCTTCCAGCACGTCTGCCGCCGCCAGCCAGTCTTCGAGGTGAATGAGTGCGGCCGCCGCGTCGTACTCGGCTGCCGCCCGGATCTCCGAGTTCGGCGCTGCGGTCTTGATCCGCAGGAAGTGCTGGGCTGCGCCGGCGTAGTCTTCCAGCATCCGTGCCTGCTCGCCCTGCTTGTAGATGGATGCCGCCAGGTTGTCGACCACCGACTGGCGGTCCTCCGCTTCAGGCGGGGTCAGGGCGAGCACCGCCGAGTAGCCTTCCTCCGCGTCCGGATAATTCGCCGTGTCGAAGGAGGCATGGGCGACGATCATCCACGCCATTCGGGTGAGTTCCACATCGGCGTCCGGATAGGACTCGATGAGCCAGCGGCCGGCGAAGATCGCCCGCTCGTAGTCCTGCATGGCGTAGAGGTCCTCGGTGGCCGCACCGAGCACCGCAGCCGCATGTTCGTGATCGGGGAAGGTCTCCGCGAACCTGAGCGAGCTGTCCACGGTGGCCAGACGTGCTGCGGGCAATGCGGCACCGGAGAGCTGTTCCAGATTCTGCCGATGGGCGTAGATCGCCGCGTAACCCGCTTCCGCGGCACGCTCGTGAGCCGGGTAGTCGTAGGCGGTGCGTTCGTACTGCCGGGCGGACTCGGCAAAGTCGCCGTTCTCGAGCAGCAGATCGGCCAGGTGATAGTTGATCTCCGGCGACTGCTCATCACGCGGGAATGAGGTGAGGAACTCGTCGTACCAGTGCAGCGCCTCCGAGTAGTTCGCGGGTCGCTCCTCCTCCAGCGATTCCTCCTGATAGAGGGCATGGTAGTGGCTGGCGAGATCGATGAGGTTCGTCTTGAGGTAGTCCATGACGTCCGGCATAGACTCGAGATCGTAGTACTGCCAGTAGTCCGCTTTGACGCCGTAGCGCCGCGCAAAATCCTTTTTCGACTCCACGACGAGCAGCGGGAAGTTCCCTTCCGCGTAGATCTCGGAGACACGCATGCTGAAGTGCGGCGCCACCTTGTGCAGCGGATTCAGTTCGACGAAGGCCTTGTAGACACCGGCGGCGTCGTTGAAGCGGCGCTTGTCGAGGTGGAATTCGGCCAGATTCCGGTAGATCCGGTCTTCGAAGCTGCGGTTACCGTAGGCTGAGAAGTACTCGTTCAGCACCTCCGGGCCACCCAGGTTCGAGAAGCTCAGGCTGATCACGCGGAAGGTGTCTGCCACCCGGCGCTCCTCGCCTTCGTCCGAATCCTCGGTGTAGTCGGCGTCGAAGTCGTAGCCGGTGTCCAGCTTGTAGTCGAGGAGCGCAATGTACTGGTGCAGAGCGTCTTCGTAGAGCTCCTGCTTGTACAGCGACCAGCCCAGCTTGTAGAGCGCAAGCTCGTAGAAATCGGAGCGGTCGCCCATGGCGACCACCGCCTTGTAGGCGTCTTCCGCGTCGAGATACTTCTTGCGCACGAAGAAGTACTCGCCGCGCCGGAAATACACCTCATCGACGTAGCGGGAGTCCGGATACTCCGCAACCAGCCGCTCGACCACCTGCATGGCCTCGTCGGGTTGCGCCAGCTCATCGTAGGCGCGCGCCATCTGGTAGAGCACCTGATCGTTGCGCTCGTACCATGGGTACTCCGTGAGAATTTTCTGATAGGTGGCAATGGCCTGCCTCGGACCCTCGATGTCCAGAGGTTCTTCACCTTCCGGACCGGTGAGCAATGGATCGTCAGGGGTCCGCAGCAGATCCGGTGCGGTGGCCCGTGCTTCGAAGGCCGCGTCGCTCTCGACGGGGGGCTTGTCGGTGCTGCCGTCCGGGCTGCTTCGGCTGCCAAGCAGGGTCGGGCCGTGCCCGGCCGCCGCATCCGTCTCCGGCGCCGGCAGATCGATGACGCTGGATGCACCACCGTCGCCGATGACGCCGTATTCCTTCTCGATCTCGAGATCCGCCAGCCGCCGCATCGCTTCCGGCGCCATGGTGTGGGCGGGCGATTTCGCGAGGAACCGCTGGTAACTCTCCATGGCCTTCACCAGGCTGTCGTCGACGTGCACCTCGCGCAGGTCCGGTTCGACCTGACGCAGCTTGGCGATGGTCGTGCGATCCGGTGCCGACTGGCAGCCGAACAGCAGAGCGAGCAGCATCAGGGCTGTCAGGCGGGCGGCCATCACTCACTCCCCTCTACGGGGCTCTGCACGGCGCTCTGCGCAGCCGTGGCCCGATCATAGCTGTCGGCGAGCGCGTAGCGGGCCCGCTCTTCGTAGCCTTCGAGCCGCTCGATCCGCCGCTTCAGCTCGCGGATTGCGACCTGCTCGAGCAGGTGACCCTGCCGAGCCATCAGCCTGTCGATGCGCTGTGAAGCATCGGCAACCCGGGTTCGAAGCCGCTTGATCGGCGCCTCATAGCCTTCGTAGCTGTGTGTCGCCGCCTGGCGGACCCGAACATACGCGTTGTACTGCTCGTTCAGCACCTCGATGGCCTCGCTGGAGGCCTGTATGTCTTCGTAGAACTGCGTCAGGCGCTCGTGATACTGAGTCCGGACGTTCCAGATCAGCAGACCACGCAGACGGTCGATGCGCGTCAGGAGCGCCGCATCCGTTTCCGGGTCAAGACCCTCGGCCAGTCGGTTCAATCGGGCCGTGACGAGGCGTTCGTCGGTCGTCGCCAGAAAATCCGGACGCGGCGCGACCAGCATGTTCTGCATGCGATCAGTGAGAATCTTGTGCTGCTCCAGCCGCAGACGGCGACGGGAGTCGACCTCCCGGAACTGCTGGTCGAGACCGGGCAGCAGCGGCTCGTAGTACGCACGCCGGGCCTGGATCACGTCCTCGTAGGCATCGAAGCTCACCTGCCAGCGTTCGACGCGTTGCTTGAGATCCTCCAGATCCAGATAGTTCGACAGCGCCGTCTGGAAGTCGTGAGAAGCCATCAGCTCCATGAGATAGTAGGTCTCAGGCGTCTCCGGCAGGCTGCGCAGGCGGATGACCCAGTCCCGGTCCTTACGGATCTCCTCGCGGACCAGAGCCTTCAGGAAGCTGCCCTGCTGGATGCTTTCGACAGACTGATCGAGGCGGTTGAGCTCCTCGCCATATGTCTGCAGGGCCTGCCCGTAGAGAACGGCCGCGCGACCATGCACGTTGAGCTGCCCGTAGGCGTAGGGAAGTGCCAGCATGGCTTCCTGAACCGCCGGATCCGTGTGGTTGCGGGCGGCCAGGAGGTTCCAAGGGGTCAACGCGCGGTCGAAATGCTGCTCCGAAAAATCGGCCCATCCGGCACTGAGCAGCGCCTGGTTCGAAAACGGTCCGTCCAGCCTCACCCGTTCGAGCGAGAGCTTGGCTTCCTCGTAACGTCCAGCTTCCAGCAGCAGCGTGCCACGTACGAGGTTGGCCTTGTCGCGGATCGCCAGTGCCGACTCGTCGGTCGCCTTGATGGTTCCGGCTTTCTGCAGTTGCTGCAGGGCGGCCTCACCGCGCTCCTGCTGAAGGTCGGCGATAGCAAGGTTGTAATCCGCGAATCCGGCCCACGACTTGCTGCTCTGCAGCTTACGCAGAATCGGAACCGCTTCTTCGGGCCTCGCCGTAGAGAGGTAGACGTTGGCTCTGAGAAACTCGAGGTCATCGCGGATGTCGTCGGGCACTCGGCCCTGAATCCGGTCCAGCGCCTCCAGCGCGTCCTTGAGCTGACCCTTCTGAAAGTGAATCCGGGCCAGGCGGTACGCTGCCTCGTTGCGCACCGGCTCGGGCACATTGCCCTCCAGCACGGCCGTGATCGCCCGACCGGCCCGGCTGTGCATCCGGTAGCTGAGCTCGAAGTCACCGACCGAAAACTCCGCATCGTCGATGAACGGATAGAGCGTATCCAGCTGCGGTTCGTCGAGGCCGTTGTGCTGAATGAGCTCGGCATCCAGGCGTTCCAGCGCGTCGAAGTAGAGTCCCTGTTTTGCCCAGAACACGGCCTCGGAGAAATAGAGATCCCTGGCAGGCGGGGGTTCTCCGGCAAACACCGGGCCGACAAGCAGCAACGCCGGCAGGATCAGCCGACGCAGCCGGGGCACTCTGGGGCTACGGTTCATGACTACCAGTTGTTGAGTTCGATGGCACCCGGACCGGCCAGCGCGATGCCGAGCAGGCTCGGCTCGACGCTCTTTCTGAACGTAAAGGTTTCGGTCTGGGTGTAGTCCTTGCCACTCGGCAGCTTGCCGATCACCGTGACCTCGAGCTGGTGATCACCGCTCGGCAGGTTTCCGGTGTAGATCCGCTGCACGCCACCGCTGGTGAGCGCGTCCAGCTCTTTGAAGCTGTAGATATGGTGCGCGGCAAGCGCCCCGTCCATCAGTATCCTTACCGCATCCAGCCGGAACGACGGCGCATCGGTCAGCGACACGAATACCGACACCTGAGTGTTGGAGGGGAAGAGCAGCTGTTCTTCCAGCACGGACAGCTCCGCGGCGATGCCGAGCACATCCGATTTAATCTCCTGCACCTGATCGTCGAGACTGCGCAGCTCCTGAGCAGACGGCTCCGCAGCCCAGCCCGCGAGTGCCCAACCCAGCAACAACACCCCCGACAACAACGCTTTCATACATCTCATCATGAAGATCCTTGGCTTGCCTGACGTCCCAACCGTTCGGGATGCCGGTCACGGCACCCGCCAAACGGGCAGCAAGGCAACAAAGTCTTTACGAAATGCAGCGTCCGCGTTGTGACTCCCCGCACAGTTGTCTTCTCAGCCCGTCACTACTCGCCATCACTGCGCGCGAGTTCTCTTTCTGTGACCCGACATGACGAGAACTCCGCAACGAGCCCCGACACCACCGGAGGGTGGGGAAAGGTTCGAACATGAACCCGGATCACGGTATGGCGGCCGTGGAGAGACGATCATTCACCCGAGGGAGTACGCACAATGGCAATCGAGGAAATCACGCTTTCCGTCCCGCAGTCGCACTCCGGCAGCGACTGGGGCCGGCAGGAAGAGACGGCCTGCGAGGCGGTCAATCCGGACGACCGGACGGTGAGTCGTTACCGCAGAATGCTGCGTGACAGAAACCGTTTCACGTGGACGCAGCGCGGCCGCCGCAAACGCCAGGAGGCCTTCGAGGTCGCCTACCGCAGTCTAATCAAGCAGCTGGCAAAAGAGCTCACGGAATCCATCGCCGACCGCTCGGCGCGGCTGGATACCCGGACCCGGATCTATGCCTCACTGACCGGGATTCTGGCCGTCAGCACCGCGGACCAGCGACGGATGCGGGAACGGGCGTCACGGCTGTTCGGCTGGGGACTCATCCTGGCCGTCGTGGGTCTGACCACGCTGAGCACCACGCTCTACCTCACAATCTGACGTTCGCGGCCCAGGCGAGCGGCGCGAGGCGCCGAGACCGCCGGCGCGAAGAGGTGGGCATGGATCCGGTGCCAGATATCGAACCGTTCTCCTGCGATGGACTCGAGCAGCGTTTCATGCGCCCTATCGAACGCCAGCACCGTCTCTTCCGGCAGGCTGGCGGCAATGCCGCGCAGTGCCCGCATGCGACCCCGCCAGCTTTCCCGCGTGAAGGGGATCGGCTCGTCGTAAACAAACAGACCGACGAGATCGAAAGATTCTTTCGACCAGCCGGGTACCGCCGGGATGACACCGTCCCAGTCCGCGCCGGTCCAGTCCGGGTTGTACTCGAGTACCAGGCGTTCCGATGCCTCGACGATCGGATCGAGTCGGGGCATGAAGCTGAAGTGCGACACCAGGAGTCGTCCTCCGGGTCCGAGCACGCGCAGCACCTCGGGGACCGCTCGCGCCAGATCGAAGTAGAGCCAGCACTGATTGGCGGTCACGACATCGAAGGCATCGTCTGCAAACGGCAGCGACTCCGCGGCCGCCACCTGGAAGCGTGCACCGACACCCTCGCGGTCGGCCGCGGTGCGGGCCATGGCGATCTGATCCGCTGAAACGTCGATCCCGTCCACGTCGGCACCCTCAGCGGCAAACCGTCTTGCCAGCAGCCCGGTGCCCGTACCCAGATCCAGCATGCGCTGGCCGGGAAGACCGATGTCGAGTGCGGCAAGCTTTCTGTAGAAGCTGTCAGGCGGTCCGGGTCGGAAGCGGTCGTAGTCTTCGGACGTGCGGCCCCAGTCGAAAGCCCTGCCCGCGTCCACACCATCGAAAGTCTGTTCCGGCATCATCCGCTCCTTTTATCCCGGGAGCCCGTCCCCGGAACCCGTCCTCGTAGCATCCGCCACGGTGACGGCGGGATCAGCCCGGGACGCCGTGCAGATCTCCGTGCAGCGCCTGCAGCGTCCGCACTTGTTCCCGATGCTGCTCCCGCCGGTAACGGATGGCAATGGCATAGGCTTCACCCGCCGCCAGCGTGGTCGTGTAGCAGACCTTGTTCAGCAGCGCGAGGCGCCGGATGATGGCCGAGTCGCGGATGGACTGATTGCCCTCTGTGGTATTGACGATCAGATCAATCTGCTCGTTCTTCAGCAGGTCCCCCACGTCCGGACGGCCCTGACCGACCTTGCTGACCCGATCCACTGGGACGCCGGCTGCCTCGAGCACCTTGGCCGTGCCTCTGGTTGCGACCAGCGAAAATCCGAGATCGACCAGCTCACTCGCGACGGGCACCAGGGCGTGCTTGTCCGACTCCTTCACGGACAGGAACGCCCGACCACGATCGGGCAGCTTCACCCCGGCCCCCGCTACCGCCTTGGCAAAGGCTTCGGCGAAGCTCTCACCGACGCCCATTACCTCGCCGGTGGACTTCATTTCCGGTCCGAGGATCGGGTCCACGCCGGGAAACTTCGGGAACGGGAAGACGCTCTCCTTGACGTTCTTGGTGACCGGTACGATCTCCGCAGTGAAGCCCTGGTCCGCGAGCGATGTGCCCGCCATGCAGCGGGCGGCCACCTTGGCCAGGGAGACGCCGATGCACTTGGAGACGAACGGCACGGTGCGTGACGCCCGCGGATTCACCTCCAGAACCAGGATCTCCTGATCCTGCACGGCAAGCTGGACGTTCATGAGTCCCACCACGCCGAGCTCGAGCGCCATGGCGGTCACCTGCTCCCGGATCCGATCCTGAATCGCCGGATCGAGTCGATAGGGCGGCAGCGCACAGGCGGAGTCACCGCTGTGCACACCAGCCTGTTCGATGTGCTCCATGATCGCGCCGATCACCACACGCTCACCGTCGCAGACCGCGTCCACGTCAACTTCCACCGCATTGTCCAGGAAGCGGTCGAGCAGCACGGGTGCGTCGTTGGAAACCGTCACCGCGGCCACCATGTAGCGGACGAGCTCTTCCTCGTTGTAGACGATCTCCATGGCTCGACCACCGAGCACGTAGGACGGCCGGACGACGATGGGAAAGCCCACGGCGCGCGCGCCTGCCACGGCGGTTTCGGCGTCCACCGCGGTCCTGTTGGACGGCTGCTTCAGATCGAGCTTGTTGATCAGCGCCTGAAAACGCTCCCTGTCCTCGGCGCGATCGATGGCGTCCGGGCTCGTGCCGATGATGGGTACGCCGGCCGCTTCCAGATCCTCCACCAGCTTCAGCGGTGTCTGTCCGCCGAACTGCACGATCACCCCTTCGGGTCTTTCCACGTCGACGATGGCCAGCACATCCTCGAGGGTGACCGGCTCGAAGTAGAGCCGGTCAGATGTGTCGTAGTCGGTCGAGACGGTCTCGGGGTTGCAGTTGACCATGATGGTCTCGAAGCCGTCCTCGCGCATGGCGAGCGCGGCGTGCACGCAGCAGTAGTCGAACTCGATGCCCTGACCGATGCGATTCGGACCACCGCCGAGCACCATGATCTTGCGCCGGTCCGACGGCGCCGCCTCGCACTCTTCCTCATAGGTGCTGTACAGATAAGCGGTGGTGGCCGGGAACTCGGCCGCACAGGTGTCCACCCGCCGGTAGACCGGGCGCACGCCGAGCCCGAGTCGGTGGTCCCGCACCGCCTGCTCGCTGGTGCCGAGCAGCTTCCCCAGCCGCGCATCCGAAAAGCCCTGCTGCTTCAACCGGTAGAGCCGATCCCGATCCAGCGCGTCGAGCTGGCGACCCGAGAGCGTCGCTTCCGAGTCGAGCAGATCGCGGATTTCCGCCAGAAACCAGGGATCGATGCGGGACAGCTCGTGGATCTCCTCGAGCGTCATACCGAAACGGAACGCGTCACCGATGTACCAGATCCGCTCGGCGCCAGGATTGGAGAGCTCGCGGCTGAGAATGTCCCGCACATCCTCGTGGCTGAGGTCGACGATGGGATCCAGACCCGTCTTCCCCGTCTCCAGCCCGCGCAGCGCCTTCTGCAGCGACTCCTGGAACGTACGACCGATGGCCATCACCTCGCCCACCGACTTCATCTGCGTGGTGAGCCGGTCGTTGGCCTGGGGGAACTTCTCGAAGGTGAATCTGGGCACCTTGGTTACCACGTAGTCGATGCTCGGCTCGAAGGATGCCGGAGTGATACCCGTGATGTCGTTCGTGAGCTCGTCCAGCGTGTAACCCACGGCCAGCTTCGCGGCGACCTTGGCGATGGGAAAGCCCGTCGCCTTGGAGGCCAGCGCCGAGGAGCGCGACACCCTGGGGTTCATCTCGATGACCACGATCCGGCCAGTCTCCGGATCGATGGCGAACTGCACGTTGGAGCCGCCGGTTTCCACGCCGATCTCCCGCAGCACCGCGATGGAGGCGTTGCGCAGCAGCTGGTATTCCTTGTCCGTGAGGGTCTGGGCAGGCGCCACGGTGATGCTGTCGCCCGTGTGCACACCCATGGGATCGAGGTTCTCGATGGAGCAGACGATGATGCAGTTGTCCCGCTTGTCGCGGACCACTTCCATCTCGAACTCTTTCCAACCGAGCAGGGACTCGTCGATGAGCAGCTCGTTGGTAGGCGAAAGATCGAGACCCCGGGCGCAGATTTCCTCGTACTCTTCCTGGTTGTAGGCGATACCGCCGCCGCTGCCACCAAGCGTGAACGAAGGACGAATGACGCAGGGGAAGCCGAGCTGGCTCTGTACCTGCAGCGCCTCCTCCATGCTGTGGGCAATGGCCGAACGGGGCGTGGACAGGCCGATGCGCTTCATCGCCTTATCGAACCGCTCACGGTCCTCGGCCTTGTCGATGGCATCCTGGCTGGCGCCGATGAGCTCCACGCCGAACTGCTCGAGTACCCCTTCGCGCACCAGATCCAGTGCGCAGTTGAGCGCCGTCTGGCCGCCCATGGTCGGCAGCAGCGCGCTCGGGCGCTCCTTCTCGATGATGCGGGCCACCGTCTGCCATTCCACCGGCTCAACATAGGTGGCATCCGCCATGGCCGGGTCCGTCATGATGGTGGCCGGGTTGGAGTTGACCAGCACGACGCGGTAACCCTCGTCCCTCAGCGCCTTGCAGGCCTGGGCCCCGGAGTAATCGAACTCGCAGGCCTGACCGATGATGATGGGTCCGGCGCCGATGATGAGGATGGACTCGAGATCGGTGCGTTTCGGCATTCAGACACCTCCGGTCAGGACCGGACCTCCGCCATCAGGTTCACGAACTCATCGAACAGATACTCGCAGTCCTGCGGACCGGGACTCGCTTCCGGATGCCCCTGGAAACCGAAGGCGGGCCGGTCCGTGCGGCGGATCCCCTGGAGGGTGCCGTCGAAAAGCGAAACGTGGGTGGTTGCGACGCAGTTCGGCAGCGAATCCGCGTCCACCGCAAAACCGTGGTTCTGGCTGGTGATGATCACCCGATCCGAACGCAGATCCTTGACCGGGTGATTGGCACCGTGATGGCCATGAGACATCTTCATCGTGGCCGCACCGCTGGCCAGCGCCAGCAGCTGGTGACCGAGACAGATGCCGAAGATCGGCAGCTCTTTGTCGAGCAGGGTTCGGATGGCATCGACGGCATAGTCGCAGGGCTCCGGATCTCCCGGCCCGTTGGAAAGGAAGATGCCGTCCGGCGACAGCGCCAGGGCATCTTCGGCCGACGTCTGAGCCGGCACCACGGTGATCCGGCAGTCACGGGAGGCCAGCAGCCGCAGAATGTTGCGCTTGACTCCGAAGTCGTAGGCGACGACGTGGAAGCGGTCTGCCTCCCGCCGACCATAGCCGGCATCGAGATCCCAGGCGGTTTCCCGCCAGTCGGCGGAATCACTGCGGCTGACCACTCTGGCCAGGTCCATGCCTTTCAGGCCGGGAAACGCGCGGGCGGCGGCGAGCGCCTCGGCCTCAGTGGCGTCACCACCGATGATGCAGCCGGACAGCGCGCCTTTTTCCCGGATGATGCGGGTCAGACGCCGGGTGTCGACGCCCGCGATGGCGACTACCCCTTCGCTCTGCAGGTACTCCGGCAGCGTCATGGTCATGCGCCAGCTGCTGGCGAGCCTGGGCAGTTGCCGGATGACGAGCCCGCCGGCCCACACCCGGTCGGATTCCACGTCTTCGGGATTGGCGCCGGTGTTGCCGATCTGGGGATAGGTCAGGGTGACGACCTGGCGGGCATAGGACGGATCCGTGAGGATCTCCTGATAGCCGGTCATGGCGGTGTTGAACACCACCTCACCGACGGACTGGCCCTCAATACCGATGGACGTCCCGCGAAACAGGCTGCCGTCCTCAAGGGCGAGTATCGCCGGTACCAATGTGCTACCCAACCTCGTCGATCGGTAACGCTTCTCCGCGCTACCTTTCCGCTCATAAAAAGGCGAGAGCGATTTTCCCCCTGTCTGGGCGCGTTACCGCTGTGCACCTGCGCGCGCTGTCCGCGCACCGGCCCACTGGTGATGCACACCTGGGAGAGCGTCGATCCCGCCTGGATTGGGTCGCGTAGTCTACCGGAGAGTGTTGTGGAAGCCTAGCGGCCTTTGAAAAAACGAAGCCTGCGGTTGGTTTTTCAACGCAAGCCCAGTACGTCCTGCATATCGAAGCGTCCGCTGGTCCTGTCGGCGAGGAACCGCGCCGCACGCAACGCACCCTGGGCAAAGTTGGCGCGGCTCTGCGCGCGATGAGTGATCTCGATGCGCTCTCCGGTCCCCGCGTAGAGCACCGTATGGTCGCCGACGATGTCGCCCGCGCGCACGGTCGAGAAGCCTATGGTGCGCCGGTTTCGTGGACCCGTGACCCCATGCCGGCCGTAGACCGCGTCCGTCTCCAGGTCCCTGCCCAGCGCTTCGGCCAGGATCTCGCCCATGTGTACGGCGGTCCCCGACGGGGCGTCGATCTTCTGCCGGTGGTGCGCCTCGATCACCTCCACGTCGACGTCGTCGCCGAGCACCCGGGCGGCCATCTCCACCAGCTTGAACACGACGTTGACACCGACGCTCATATTCGGCGCCTTGACGATGGCGATACGTCCGGACGCCTCGTCGATGGCCCGTTCTCCTGAGGCATCGAAACCGGTGGTGCCGATGACCAGCCGTTTTCCGGCCTCGGCGACCACGGGCAGCAGCGCAAGCGTCGCCCCGGGTACGCTGAAGTCGATCAGCACGTCGAACGTATCGAGAGACCGTGTGATGTCCGACGTCACGTCGACATCGAGCCTGCCGACCCCAGCGAGCTCACCGGCGTCCGCACCGAGCGCGCTCGAGTCCGGACGCTCGAAGGCCGCGCCGAGCGTCAGGTCAGTCGTTTCGCTGATGAGCTGAGTGAGGGTGCGGCCCATCCGGCCGGCCGCACCGGTCACGGCGATACGCGTTGCCACAGGTTCGTTCCTCCCACTGCCGGCGGCTCTGAGGCCGTGTCAACAGGTCGGTATCAGCCGGTCAGGCCGTCCAGAAAATCCTTCACGCTCTTGAACCAGGACGTGGTCTCCCGCCGCGAGTGGCGGCTGCCGCCTTCACCCAGCGATGCCCTGAATTCTTCGAGCAGTGACTTCTGATGGTCGTTCAGATTCACCGGCGTTTCCACCCGGACCGTGCAGAGCAGGTCGCCGACACCGCCGCCGCGAACCGGGGTCACGCCCTTACCGCGCAGCCGGAAGATCTTGCCGGTCTGGGTTTCCGCAGGAATCTTCAACTTCACCTTGCCGTCCAGGGTCGGCACCTCGAGCTCGCCGCCGAGGGCGGCATCGACGAAGGCCACCGGCATCTCGCAGTAGAGGTTTCTGCCGTCGCGGACGAAGATCGGGTGCTCCCTAACCTCCACCTGCACGTAGAGATCACCAGGCGGACCACCATTGAGTCCGGCTTCGCCCTCACCGGAAAGACGGATGCGGTCGCCGGTGTCCACGCCGGCCGGAATGCGCACGGAGAGCGTCTTGCGTTTTTCCCGTCTGCCGCTGCCACCGCACGTGGTACAGGGATCCTTGATCACCTTACCCACACCCCGGCAGCGCGGACACGTCTGCTGCAGCGAGAAGAATCCCTGAGCGACACGGATCTGACCCGCACCGCCGCAGTCCGGGCAGATGCTGGCCGACGTGCCGGGTTTCGCCCCGGAGCCGTCACAGTCTTCACAGGCGGCCAGCACCGGTACGTTGATGTCCACGTGATCTCCGGCAACCGCCTGCTCCAGCGTCAGATCGAGCCCGTAGCGCAGGTCCGCGCCGCGCTGTACGGAGCTGCGGCCGCGCCCGCCCCCGGCGCCGAAGATGTCGCCGAACACGTCGCTGAAGATGTCACTGAAGCTGCCGCCGGCAAAACCGTTGCCCATACCACCCATGCCGCCGTCGACACCGGCGTGGCCGAACCGGTCGTACGCCTCGCGCTTCTCAGCATCGCAGAGCACGTCGTAGGCTTCGGTGGCTTCCTTGAAGCGCGAATCCGCAGCCGGATCGTCCGGATTGCGATCCGGGTGGAACTTCATGGCGAGACGGCGATAGGCCTTCTTGATCTCGTCGGCACCCGCCTCCCGTGAGACGCCGAGCACCTCGTAGTAATCCCGTTTCGCCATCGATCTGTTCGCTCCTCCTCCGCGGCACGGAAACAGTCCGTCCCGTGAAAACAGGAAAGGGGGTGACGAGACCCCCTGCCCTGTCCGACGTCAGGCGCCGGTATCGATACCGACCTGGTGGTCAGTTCTTCTTGTCTTCATCCTTCACTTCTTCGAATTCCGCGTCCACGGCGTCGGAGTCGCCGCCACCATCCGAGGCATCCGAAGTTCCACCTGCCTGACCGCCCGCTGCCGCCGCTTCCTCAGC
>QJYB01000081.1 GCA_003247835.1 Gammaproteobacteria bacterium
CACGGGTTCCTTATAGCCTTCGTACCAGACCTTCGACCAGAGCGCGGAGAACGATATTTCCGGGTGCTCATTGTGGAGCTCGAAGCTCTCCAGGACCCCCTCGGGTGTGGCGAGCAGCAGGAGATCGGAGCGGGGTGAGATCACGGCGTGCGCGGCGCCGGCCACGGTGGCGTGGTCCGCGAGCTCCCGATGGGACGTGGTGTAGAAGAGGTGCAGCCCGCCCTGCGCATCGAGCGTTGCAAATCCCTTGCGTCGCGGCTCCGGGATGATGTGAGTGGCCGGTACGGGTAGTTGGAACTGACGTACAGGTTCCAGCGTGACACCAAAATCACCACGAACCACGAACCACTGGGTGATCTTTCCCTGGTCATCGGCGGCCAGCAGGGAATACCGGCCGAGCAGCGGTTCCAGCGCCATCAGACGGACCCGTTCCGGCACCAGCTGACGGTGATGAAGAAGGCTCAGGTTTCCGGAGCGGGTGACCTCGAGGACGGCCACGCCGCCGTCGGCCGACACGAGATAGATCGTCTGGCCGCGCGGACCGAAGATGATCCGGTCGTAGGAGCGTTCGAGCTCCAGGTCCCTGGTTCTGGGTATATCCAGGTCGAACTCCGGTTCCGCATCCGTGTATCGCTCGAGCACTAGCCGGCGCCGGTCGATGTAGGCGACACTGAGCGTGCTGTCCGCGAAGTGAACGTCGAAGTCCCGCACCTGGCCGATGTCCAGCCACTGATCGGAAAAGAGGTAGTCGATTTCGGCGCCGATGGTCCGCTCGTCACCGTCGAAGGAAATGGGGTAGGACGCCTGCAGGAAATTCAGCTCGCCGTCGTTGCTGAGGACCGCATAGCGGGTTCCTTCCGGATAGACCGGCTTCACCTTGCTGATGTCGTGCTGGAGATCGAACCCGCCTCCGCTCCGCTTGGTGCCGCTGGCCAGATCCAGAAATTCCACCTGGCCCGACCCGTCAAAGACCAGGCCTATCTCGTCGCTCTCGTTGACATCCAGTCGAACGGGGTGTGACACGTCGAGATGGTAGGTACTGCCGTCGTCCACGCTGGCGCCGGCAAAGATCGGCGCCACCACCCAGAGCAGGTAGAAGAAGATTAGGGCGATGGCGCCGATCACCGCGGCGCCCCCCAGGGCGACGACATACTGAGTGATGGTATTCACCCAGCGTCGCCGCCCCGGCAGAAGGTGCAATTCGGCCTTTGCTTCCCTCATGGTTCTCCGACCTTCAACCCGATCATGCGCGGGTGTGGCGCGCAACCTCGCCAACGGCCGTCATTGCAGCTTGCGGAGCTCGCGCTCGGCGATGCGAGCGGACACCGGAATATAGCCGTCTTTTGCCACGATTTCTTGACCTTCTCGTGACAGCACCAGCTTCAGGAACTCCTGCTCCAGCGGCGGCAGGGGAGAGTCCGGGCGCTTGTTGACGTAGATATAAAGATATCGTGACAGCGGATAGTCCCCGGAATTCACGAACTCTGCAGTTGCCGGAATTGCCTCACCGCCATCCTCCTCGGCCAGAGGCACGGCCCGCACTCCCGAAGTGATGTAGCCGATACCGGAGTAGCCGATACCGTTCAGCGAGGACGCCACGGCCTGAACGACGGAAGCCGATCCGGGCTGCTCGTTGACGGTGTTCCGGTAGTCACCTCCGCACAGCGCTTCTTCCTTGAAGTAACCATAGGTGCCGGAGACGGAGTTGCGGCCGTAGAGCTGGATCGGACGGTCGCTCCAGCTTCCCGTCAGTCCGAGCTCCCCCCACCGGTTGATTTCTGCGGTAGCGCCGCAGCGGCGGGTGACGGAAAAGATGGCGTCCACCTGCGGAAGCGACAGGGACTCTATGGGATTGTCCTTGTGTACATACACCGCCAGCGCATCGATGGCGACCCGGACCACCGTTGGCTTGTAACCGAAACGTGCTTCGAACGCCTCGATCTCCTTGTCCTTCATCTGCCGGCTCATGGGCCCGAAGTTGGAGGTGCCTTCGGTCAGCGCCGGCGGTGCGGTGGAGGATCCCGCAGCCTGCACCTGGATGTTGACGTTGGGATAGGCCTTCTTGAAAGCCTCGGTCCAGAGGGTCATCAGGTTGGCCAGCGTGTCGGATCCGGTGCTGGACAGGTTTCCGGAAATACCGCTCACCCTTACGTAGGATGGCAGCTCCGAGTCTGCAGCGGCCGCCAGCGGTGGCAGCACTGCCAGCAGGGTTGCGAGTAGCAGGGTTGAAAGTCTCATGGTTACTCCTGTGGTTGCATGATCAGGCCAGTTGAGACTCAGGAAAGTCGCAGAAAAACGTGCTGCCTCTGGCAAGCTCGCTTTTGACCTGAAGGTGTGTGTTGTGTCGCTTGAGAACGTGCTTGACGATTGCCAGTCCAAGCCCCGTACCCCCCCGCACCCGTGATTGCGCGAGATCTACCCGGTAGAACCTTTCCGTGATGCGGGACAGGTGTTCCCTCGGGATTCCCATGCCCCGATCTTCCACGGCGAACCGCGCACCGGAGGGGATCGCCGTCCAGCTGATACGGATCGGACCTCCGTCGGGGCTGTAGCGAACCGCGTTGGTAACCAGATTCAGACAGGCACTGTGCAGCTCGCTGTCGATGCCCAGCACATGGGCACGGGAGGAGATGTCGAGTTGAATGTCGTGGCGGCCACCGCTGAGCATCCGCGCGTCCGCAGCGATGGCGTTGAGTATCACGCCCATGTCCACGGATGCGAGCTCCTCCGCCGAGGGGCTGGGACTGGCTTCCAACCGGGTCAACAGCAGGAGATCGTCCACCAGCGCCCGCATGCGGGTAGTTGGAGAGAGCAGTTTGCCGACCAGCTCGTGGGTTGTCTTTTCATCGAGCTCTTCGTTCATCAGCGTCTCGATGTAGCCGACAATGACGGTCAGCGGCGTGCGGAGCTCGTGGGATACGTTGGCGATGAAGTCCTGACGCATGGACAGCAGCCGGTTGAGCTCTGTAACGTCCCTGACCAGGATCAGCACCTGATCCTCATCCATGATGATACGGCGGGCTTCCAGACGCTTATCCGCGTTGAAGGGGCTCGCGAACTCGATCAGATCGCCTTCGATCTGACCCTTGAGGAGCGCGTTGAACTCGGTTTCCCGGACAAGCGAGCCCAGGTGGTTGCCGCGGTCCGTCGCAGACAGCCGCAATAACTGTTGCGCTGCGTTGTTGAGGTTTTCGATATCGCCATGGCTGTCGATGATGACGGCCGCATCCGGGAGTGAATCGGTGAGGGCGCGCAGGTTGCGGAACTGCCGCAGCGTCCGAGCATGCCGGGCCCGGGCCCGGGCGATGGCGCGGTAGAGACGGTAGGCCGTTTCCTGCCAGGGTTCGTTCTCGCTCTCCGGCCTTTTGAGCGGGTGAGATGACCAGCGGATCAGCCGCGTCCGTTCACGGAGCTGGGCAGCAGACCAGATCAGGGTACCCGCGAAGAACGACCAGCCAAACGCGCCCGTAACCCAGCCGATGATCAGTGCCAGGAAGACGAGCCCGGTGGTGAGCAGGGTTTCCTGACGGCTGAACGTCATCTTGGCGGCGTGAAGCGGTATCCGACGCCACGCACGGTCTGCACGGCCGTGTGGACGCCATAGGGTTTGAGCGCCTTGCGCAACCGCAGAACGTGCACGTCCACGGTGCGCTCTTCCACGTAGACGCTACGTCCCCAGACCCGGTCGAGAAGCTGCGAACGGTCGAAGGCGCGATCCGGATTGGACATGAACATTTCCAGCAGCCGGAATTCAGTAGGCCCCATCTTCACTACCTCACCCTGAACGGTCACCTGATGTGCCGCCAGGTTCATGCTGATCGGACCGGCTTCCAGCACGCCGTCATCCGGTGCTCCGGACCGGCGCAGCAGCGCCTTGACCCGGGCGATGAGCTCCCTGGGAGAAAAGGGCTTGACGATGTAGTCGTCGACTCCGGAGTCGAAGCTCTTCAGCTTGTCGGACTCCTCCCCGCGAGCTGTCAGCATGATGATCGGCAGGTGCCGGGTGTGGTCGTCCTTACGCAGTCGTCTTGCCAGCTCCACGCCACTCATGCCGGGCAGCATCCAGTCGATGATGACCAGACTGGGCAGGAGCCCGTCGAGCTTATGCATGGCGTCTTCCGCGCTCTCCGCCTCCCAGACCTGGAAAGCCGCTCGGGTCAGGGCGAAATTGAGCATGTCACGGATGTCGGGTTCGTCTTCAACCAGCAGAATGGTATTGGTTGTCATCGGGAAAGCGTTGTCCAAAAAGCTTCATGCTCTGGAATTACACCGAATGAACATGACAACCGCGTGATGCTGAGCGGGGGTCTGTGACAGGTCTTCATCAGCTCGGGCCCCGGAATCGACGGTCGGCCGGCCACCTGCGGCGCATTCTGCGAGGCAATTGTTACACTTTTATGAACGTTGAGCTCCCGTGATTGCAGATTCATGACGGCGCATCGGACCCCTCGTCCGGAGGAAGTCGGAGTAGTGGCCGTAATCGTTGACGGTCGGACGTGATGGAGTATCTTGGCGCCTCTTTCAGATTGGATGAGGAGGGACCGATGGGCAGGAAGATACAACTCCGCTCGGTGGACGGGTTCGCGCTGGGTGCTTATGAGGCTTCACCCGATGGGGCGCCGAAGGGCAGCGTCGTCGTGATTCAGGAGATCTTCGGGGTTAACAGCCACATCCGTGAGGTGGTGGACGGTTACGCGGCCGCGGGTTACCACGCCATCGCACCGCAGATCTTCGACCGGGTCGAACGCGACGTGGAGCTGGGCTACGAACAGGCCGACATGGGTCGGGGCATCGAGATAGCGTTCCAGAAGCTGGACCGGGCGCTGGCGCTCCAGGATATTCAGGCCGCCATCGACGCAGCGTCCACTCATGGCAAGGTCGGGGTGGTGGGTTACTGCTTCGGTGGGTTGCTCACCTGGCTCGCTGCCTGCGAGCTCACCGGCGTGGCCGCTGCTTCTTCTTATTACGGGGGCGGGGTGGCGGGGGAGGTGAACCGCACTCCGCGATGCCCGGTCATCATGCACTTCGGCGAACGCGATGCGCACATTCCCATGAGTGACGTCGACAAGGTGAAGGCCGCACAACCGGAAGTCGAGGTATTCGTGTATCCGGCGGACCACGGATTCAACTGCGACCATCGGGCGAGCTACGACGCCCAGGCAGCGGATCTTGCCCGTACCCGGACGCTGACCTTCTTCGGTCAGCACGTAGGTTGATTCCACTGTCCCGGAACGCCCGCCCTGCGGGTGCTCCGGCGGGGTCAAGCTTGACTTCCATGGGGTGTTTGTTGATCCTTCGCCCACTATAAACAGGGGCGGGGCATCAACTGACGTGACCGGGATAAGACCCGGCTCGTTCTTGCCCGCATGGCCAGGTTCCGATCCGCTCGGAGACGAGACGGTCCGGCCGGTCGGCCAGATCCGGGATCGGACCAGGCGTAAAGAACTTGAAAACCTCGATTGAAGCGGGGCGTGGCGCGTTTGCGCTTTTACGTCTTCCGCCGTGGTAACCAGACCCATGGCGAACGATCGTGGTATTCGAGCTGGAGCTGTGCTTTGACGGCGCGGTACCGGATGAGGGGGCATCGGTGTATGAAGCGTACCTGCGCTCCCACGTAGAGGTCCTTCGATCACACACGATGAGAAGGTGCGGAAAAAAAAGAGAATGCGGATCGCGCCCGGGTGGATGCCGGGGATGCGATCGGAACATTCTGTCAGAACCAATCAATCCCGTAGGAAGTCGTATGAATAAACAACGGAACAGGTGTGCGGCGGCGCTGCTCTTCGCGGCCTCTGCAGTGCTCGCCGGCAGCGTTTCGGCCGCAACGTTGAATGACGTTTTTGCCGTGGCCGAGCAGCTCAACACGCAGGCACGCCAGTCGCAGGCAAAGATCGATGCGCTCACGGAAGAGACCCGTCAGTTGCTGGCCGAGTACAAGACGGTGCTGAAAGAGATCGAGGGGTTGAAGGTCTATAACCGGCAGCTCGAAAAACAGATTTCCAATCAGGAAGACGAGATGGCGCAGCTGGCTGCGTCCATCGACGAGGTGACCGTCATCGAGCGGCAGATCACGCCTCTGATGTTGCGCATGATCGACGGTCTCGAGCAGTTCGTGTCGCTGGATATGCCGTTCCTCACGGAAGAGCGCGCGGAGCGACTCGAAACCCTGCGCGAGATGATGGACCGCGCGGACGTCGCGGTGAGCGAGAAGCTCTCCCAGATCCTGCGCGCCTATCAGATCGAAAATGAATACGGCCGCACGATTTCCGCGTATGAGGATACGATCAACGTCGGCGGCACTGACCGGCTGGTCGACGTGCTTCAGGTCGGCCGTATCGCGCTCATGTATCAGACGCCGGATGGCGAGGAAACGGGCCGCTTCAATTCCGAATCCGATCAGTGGGAGCCGATCGACGATTCCTACAAGTCGTCGGTGCAGAACGGGATCCGCATGGCCCGCCAGCAGATGTCCTACGATCTGCTAACCCTGCCGGTATCCGGACCGGAGAACGCACAATGAGAAGCAGCACGATGATAGACAAGAATGTGGTGACCGGGGCTGTCTTCGGCCTGCTCATGATCCTGGCAGGCGGTGTCTACGCCCAGGAAGCGGCAGAGCCCTCGACTGGCGATGACCTGGCAGTGGTCAAGGCCGACTCACTCGACGAACTACTCAAGAACGTTCAGGAGCGCCGGGTCGTCGAATCCCAGATGAACCGTCAGCGGGAGCAGGAATTCGCCCGCGACAAGGCGGCACAGGGACGACTGCTCGAGCAGGCCAACGCCGAGCGCCGTCGGGAGGAGCAGCGTTCCGACCGGTTGGAGACCACGTTCGACGAAAACGAGATCAGAATCGGTGACCTTCAGGAGCAGCTGGATCGCCGGCTGGGATCGCTGAAGGAGTTGTTCGGTGTCCTGCAGCAGGTGGCCGGTGATACCCGCGGGCTCTTCGAGAGCTCCATCATCACGGCCCAGTATCCAGGCCGTGGCGAGTGGTTGAGCCAGTTCGCCAAGAAGATGGGTACCTCCTCGCAGCTGGCCACCATCCAGGAGATGGAAACTCTCTGGTACGAGCTGCAGCGGGAGATGACGGAGTCCGGCAAGGTGGTTCGGTTCCCGGGCACGGTCAATCTGCTCAACGGCGAAACGCTGGAGACCGATATCGTCCGCGTTGGTGCCTACGCGCTGATTGCCGACGGCAAATACGTCAGCTACCGGCCGGGCGAGGAAGGCACCGTCGTCGAGCTGGCGCGTCAGCCGTCCGCGCGTTTCGTGAGCACCGCAGAGGATCTGCAGGACGCCTCGGAGGGCGACGTCGTCGAGTTCGGTATCGATCCGACCCGCGGCTCGCTGCTGGCACTGCTCATTCAGGCATCGACCTGGGGTGATCGTATCGGCTCGGTAATGGGCGGCATCTCCAAAGGTGAGTGCTGGCTGCCGTTCTGTGATGGCCAGGGTGGAACCGTCGGTTCGGTCATCATTCTGGTCGGCATCGTCGGTGTGCTGCTTGCCATCGAGCGGATGATCACGCTCTCGCTGATGGGTACCAAGGTGTCCTCTCAGCGTAAATCCGACACGGCCAGTGAGGACAATCCGCTCGGCCGGGTGCTCAAGGTCTACGACGACAACAGAGACGTAGACGTGGAAACCCTGGAGCTGAAGCTGGGTGAGGCCATGCTCGGGGAGACGCCGAAGATAACAAGGAACATCACGCTCATACAGGTGATCTCCGTTGTCGCGCCGCTGCTCGGGCTGCTCGGTACGGTTATCGGTATGATCACGACGTTCCAGGCGATTACGCTGTTCGGTGCAGGTGATCCCAAGACCATGGCCGGTGGTATCTCACAGGCTCTGGTTACGACGGTGCTCGGTCTGGTGGTCGCGATCCCGACGACGCTGCTGCACTCCATCGTAGCCGCGCAGAGCCGCTCGCTGATTCACGTTATCGAGGAGCAGAGTGCCGGCATCATCGCCGAGCACGCCGAGAAATCGGGTCACGCACTGGGGTAAGCTGAACGATGTTCTACGATGCTTATCTGTCGATTGTTCAGTTCATAGAGCTGGGTGGCGATGTGCTGTATCTCATCGCCGCCGTCACCTTCCTGATGTGGACGCTGATCTTCGAACGCTTCTGGTTCTTCCGTAGTGAGCACAAGAACGTCGTACGTGAAGCGACGCAGAAGTGGGAGAGCCGGACTGAACGACGATCCTGGTCCGCGCACGCGATACGTGAAGGGCTCATCTCGGATGCCGCAGACCGCATCACCGGCAGCCTGCCGCTGATCCAGACCTGCGTGATGCTCTGTCCGCTGCTGGGGCTGCTGGGTACGGTCACGGGGATGATCACGGTGTTCGATGCCATGGCGACCATGGGCGGTAACGCCCGTTCCATGGCGTCCGGCGTTTCCCAGGCCACCATACCCACCATGTCCGGCATGATCGCCTCGCTGTCGGGCGTTCTCGGTGCCACGCTGATCAAGCGGAGGGTGGATCGGGACGTGGGAATGTTCGAAGATCACCTGACCTTCGATCACTGACGGAGGGTATATGGCTCGAGGTCAAAGAAACTTCTCGCGGTCTGATGAAGATTCGGACATCAACCTGACACCCATGCTGGATGTCGTGTTCATCATGCTGATCTTCTTCATCGTGACGGCCACGTTCATCAAGCAGGCCGGGATCGAGGTGTTCCGGCCGGAAGCGCTCACGGCGGAGCAGAAGCCTACGGTCAGCGTGCTCGTCGCCATCAGCGAGAACGGCGACATCTGGATCGACAAGCAGAAGGTCGACGAAGGCGCCGTGAGGGCGCATATCGAGCGGCTGCACTCGGAGAACCCGAAAGGGGGTCTCGTTGTCCAAGCTGACAGGAACGCCAAGACCGAGAAGGTGATGGCCGTGCTGGCAGCGGCCCGCGCAGCCGGCCTGACTCAGGTCGCCATCGCAACGGACACCTAGGAGGTAACGGATATGGCGATCAGATACGTATTCGGTGTCGTGCTCGGCCTCGTCAGCACGTTCGTGCTCTTCCTGATCATGCAGTCGGTGATCAAGAGCGACCGGAACCCATTTTCCGATGGAATCAACGGCAGGATCGTCGACATCGTCCGTCTCAATCAGGACGAGGAAATCGAGATCAAGAAACGTAAGCCGCCCAAGCCGCCACCGCCGGACGAGCCACCGCCGAACATGCCCAAGCCCGACTTCGACAACAGTGCGGTTTCGCAGGGTGTGGATGTCGGTGCGGTCGACGTCAAGGTGGACCTGAATGTAGGCGGGGTCGGAGGCTTCAGCTCCGATGGTGAGTACCTGCCCATCGTCAAGGTGGCGCCCGTTTATCCGCGGCGTGCCCAGACGAGAGGCATCGAAGGCTACGTGCTCCTGGAGTTCATCGTCACCAAAACCGGCGCCGTCGAGAATCCGGTGGTCATAGAATCGTCACCGCCCGGTATCTTCGACCGTGCGGCCATGGATGCGGCGCTGAAGTTCAAGTACAAGCCGAAGGTCGTGAACGGCGAGCCTATCGACGTGGCGGGCGTTCGCAACAGGATCACTTTCGAGCTGGCGGACTGACGGGAGGAAGCGAGTCGCTATGAGTAAGTTGTACATCCGCACCGTTGTCGCAGTTGCTCTCGCACTCGCGTACGTGCTCTCGATTCCCTTTGCCGCGGAGATCGGTCTCGGTTCGAAAGTATGGGCGGCGGAGGACAGCCCGCCGCAGAAAACCCGTCGGGTTCCGACCATGAGCGAGAACACGTTCAAGAAGCTCGCTGAAGCCCAGGAAGCCATCGACGCAAAGGATTTCGAAGGCGCCAGGAAGATCTGTGAGGACATGCTGGCCCGGTCCAGGAACCTGAACGGCAACGAGATCGGCCAGGTCCGCAACATGCTGGGATTCGTCTATTTCTCGGAGGAGAACTACGCCGCGGCGATCAACGAATACAAGCAGGTGGTCGCCCAGGGTGACCAGATTCCCGAAGGACTGGAAACCACGACTCTCTACACGCTGGCTCAGCTCAGCTTCGTGGAAGAGCGCTATCAGGATGCACTCGACTACATGGAGGCCTGGATCACCAAGGCCAACAATCCGGGTGCCGATCCCCATATCTTCATGGGGCAGGTGTACTACCAGATGCAGGACTACCCATCCGCGATCAAACAGATCGAAAAAGGCATCCAGATCGCGAAGGAACGGGATCTCGAGGTCAAGGAGCAGTGGTGGGCGCTGCTGAACTACCTCTATTACGAGCAGGAGAACTGGCCGAAGGTGCTGGAGATCCTGGAGATACTCGTCCGTGATTACCCGAAGCGCGACTACTGGGTACGTCTGGCGGGCATACACGGCCAGCTCGGCAACGAGAAGGAGCAGGTGTGGGCCATGCAGGGGGCGTATACCTCGAACTTCCTGGATCGTGAGCAGGACCTGATCAACTTCGCCGGACTGCTCATGCAGGAGCAGGTTCCCTACCGTGCTGCGGTGGTGCTGGAGAAGGGATTCAAGGACAAGATCATCGAACGCAACTCGAAAAACCTGCAGGCTCTCGGGCAGGCATGGCAGCTGGCTCAGGAGTCGGACAAGGCGATTCCCGTCTATGAGGAAGCCGGCAAGCTGGCGGAGGACGGCCGGATCTACGAGCGACTGGCGCAGCTGTACCTGGATGTGGACAAGTACGGCGAGTGCGTGGCGGCCTCCGACAACGCCATCGACAAAGGCGGGCTCCGCTCGCTGCCGCAGGTCTACATCGTCAAAGGCATGTGCCAGTACAACAAGGGGCAGAGCGTGATCCCCAATCTGTCGGCGGCACGGAAATCCTTCATCAGCTGCCGCAACGAGGCGCGCAGAAAGGACGACGACAACAACGAGCGTGTCTGTGCTCAGTGGATCACCTATCTGGACAGGGAAACCCAGCGGCTGGAGCAGCTCGAAGCAGCCATCTGAGTTGCGGACCCACAGAAAGCCCCTGATTCAATCAGGGGCTTTTTGTTGGCCAGCCGGTGTAGGATGTCTGGATGTTCACCGGAATCGTTCAGGCGCTCTGTCCCGTCGTCAGGGTCGAAGATCGCACCAACCTGCGCCGTCTCGCCGTCCGCCTGGAAGCGCTCGCCGCGAATGCGGAGGAGGGCGCCTCGGTTGCAATCAACGGCACCTGCCTGACCGTGACGGGAGAGGAAGACGGGGGCGTGCTCACCTTCGACGTCATCAGCGAGACACTCCGACTCACCAATCTGGGAACCCTCGAACCGGGTGATCTCGTCAATGTGGAACGGTCATTCCGCGTCGGCGACGAGGTCGGCGGGCACATTCTCTCGGGACATGTGGCCGATACGGTCCAGGTCGTTCACGTTGATCAGGCCGACAATCTGCGGGAGATACATTTCCAGGTGGATCCGGGATGGATGAAGTATCTCCACCACAAGGGTTTCGTCGCCCTGGATGGCGCCAGCCTGACCATTGCGCGCGTCGATCAGCAGCAGAACCGGATCGTCGTCAGCCTCATTCCGGAAACGATCGAGCGCACCACGCTGGGTCGTGTGGAAGAGGGTGCTCGAGTCAATCTGGAGGTCGACGCGCAGACTCAGGCGGTGGTGAACACTGTGGAACGGATGCTCGACACACCCGAGGTCCGGGCACGCCTCGCCATCCATCCAGGCATGCGGGACTGATCGAAGAACAGGCCCGATCGACCATCAGGCGGGTGCCGGCGTGCCGCGGTGCATCTGACGCAGGTTGCCGATTACCGCCTGCAGTGCCCGGTCGAAGACCTGGGACTCTGCGAGAATCGTGAGCGTTTTCCGCTTCAGCTCCACGGCGAGACCACGCCGGCTGCGTTCGGCGACCTTCATGCCCCTGCGGTTCACGAAGATATAGCGCCCGCCGGGCTCGATGATGGTGGAGAGTTTGCACCGGAGCAGCTCGCCACTCGGTTGAACCAGCTCCACCCAGCTCCCTTCCCGCAGCTTGCCGATCTGCTCGAGGAATTCCGGTTCGACCTTCTCGTCGGTCTGGTAATCCAGCTGCTCACCCGGCAGGGTGAGGACGATTTCGTCCATCACCTCGAATGATTCGTCCGCAGGTGCCGGTTCATCCTCCTCCAGATAGGCCCGATCGTTCGCGGAGATATTCGCCAGGTGGGTTTCGATTTCCCGTGTGCGTTTCTCGATCTCCGACTCCGACAGCTGAATCTGGGACATCCCGTCGCGCAGCTCGCTGAGCAGGTCGGGCAACATTTCATCACGACGGTCGAGGTCTTCCGGCTTGTCGAGCGGCTGCAGAGCCCACAGCAGTCTATCGAGCAGCTCGGCCTGAGCATGCCAGGCGTGCGATCGCTCACCGTCTTTGACACACGTGTAGACCAGCACCTTGGACCAGGTGTCGCTGATGAAACGGCCTACGTCGGGTGGCAACCGCATACCGCTGGCTTTCTGATTGATCAGCTTCTGCGCTGCCTGCTTCGCATTGATGGTACGGGCGCGGCCTTTTTCGTTGTCCTTGACTCGCTGTTCCACCTGCTCCCGCTTACCGTAGTCCTTTTTGACGAACGCACGCAGCTCATCCAGCAGTTCCTCGAAGATCTGCGTGTCGTCGGTGAAACCGTTCATGACGCGCAGAACGACGGATTCGATCTTGTTGTACAGCGCGTCCCGCTTCAGCTCTTTTGCGCTGCTCCAGCCGATGCCGGCAGACGACAGCTCGTTGAGCAGCTGTCGGGCGGGATGGTTACTGCGATCAAAGAAGGAACGGTCCATGACCGCTAGCCGGACGATGGGCAGCTGCAGCCGACCGATGAGGGCCTTCATCGGGATGGCGAGATTCCGGTCGTTGAGGATGTAATCGAACAGCATCCCGACGACATGGACCACGTCGTCGTCCGTCTGAGCAAGGCGGACCACCTGTCCATTGTGACGCCCACGGGCGTTGCTAAGCACCAGTTGGCGCAGATCGAGGGCTTGAGGTACCGCTTCGATGTCGATGGGCGCGGTGATCTCCGATTGAGCGTCCGACAGGGCGCTCAGTACGTCGGCGGTGCTGATGGCCACGCCCCCGTAGCTGGATGTCTCACCGCCGGCGAAACCTCCGCGGGAGGCCGCCAGCAGCTCCTGAATGAAGGCGAAGCCGCCTGCCGCCATCGCCGCGCCCAGCTCTGCACCGCCTGCACTGGTCCGATCACCGGAGGCATAGCTCGTGTTCGGATGAAACCCGCCGTCGGTCGCGGACGGCTCACGACTCCGGTCGGTGGTCCGTTCCGGCTTTGCCGGCGTTTTGTGCTCCCGGCGCATCACCGACTTCAGGTCGGGGAGCACGCCCGCATCCACCAGCATCTGATTCGCTTCGGTATAGAGCCCCGACAGCCGTTCCATGACGAACCGCTCGAACAGCTTCAGCAGGATGATCCGCACCTTGATGTCGAGATCTGCACACTCGAGTGCTTCCACGAACGTGAGGCTGATCCGTTCCGGACCCATGGGGTTCGTGCGCTCGGAGATCTCCGCGCTCTGGGCAAGATGGTCGAGGCGCTTCGTCAGCTGCATGATCAGCAGCGAGTATTGTGATGTGACCTTGGAAGCGATGCCTGTCACCGCCACCGACATCTCCAGCTCGTCGTTGTCGAGCACGGAAACCTGGTCGAAATCGGGTTCGCTCTCCTGATCGCCGGATTGCCCGGCTTCGGCGAAGGCCTCGTCAAACCCTTCGGCGTAGACCCGGCCGAAGGACTTGCGGATGTTCTCCCGCTGCAGACGCAGCTCCCGCATGGACTCGAAATACAGATGCTGGTCAGCATCGCTTCGGGACCGGTCCGCCATCTCGAACAGCGCATCGTCCACGTTGTTGAACAGCCGTTCGAGCAATGCGACCAGCTGTTTGCGCGAGTGCTGCCGCAGGGTATGGACCACAGGCGGCAGGGGAGCGGCCTTTTTCGATGCCGAGTTGAGCGCTACGACTTTGGGGTGGCTCACCGCCCAAGATTCCTTCGCTGGTACGGCCGGATTACATCACTTCCTGTCGGTACGGGCCGCGACGCCGGCCTGATTGTTATGGTGATGTAAGTCACAGAACCCGGGCGATGGTCTGCGCCAACAGACCTTGTCCGGATGGGAGCTTCCGGTGAGGCGTGGTTATCTCTCGGTCGGTCGAGCCCTCGACCGGCTCAGATACGGCCGGTTTGGGGTGAGATCAGCACGGGTGCATCAGCGGGCGTAGGCATTGGCGTGAAAGTCACGCCAGTCGACGATGTCGGTCGCTGCGCCGGACTTGAGCTGAACGCCGATCAGCCACTCCTCGACGCCTTTCTCGTTGACCTCGCCCGTTCGCCGGTTCCAGCGTACTTCGCCGGCAAGGAAGAACTTGCCTGGCCGGCTCGAGACGTCGACCCACAGATCGAGCAGGGAGCCTTCCGGTACCGCGGCGCTGGTTCTGAACTGAATACCGCCGACCGACAGGTTGACCGCCGTGCAGGACAGGGTCGTTCCCACCAGATCGGGGTTCTCGGCGGACAGCACCACCTGGGTGAACAGCCGGTCATCGCTCTCCAGCCGGGGATGCAGGCGCTGGTCCTGGCCGATGGTGGCCTGGCTTGCCGTGCGTGCCGCAGACAGGTCAACGATGTTGTCAGAACTCATGATGCCTCCAAACCAGCAGGCGTCGCATACGGGGTTAGTTTAGCCAGATTCGTGCCAGCGCAATGTCAGGCGCATGTCTTGAAATATAAATTCTTAAATTTCAAAAAGTTACCAGATCTACCAAGAAATCTTCGAATAACTGCCCGACCTGCTGTAACGGACCCGGGTGCCTGTCACGGTCACCTGAACCTGACGCGCTGCGCTATACTGCCGGCCGTGAGCACACGTGTCCCCTTCATCGATCAGATCCGTCGGGGCTGGACTGTAAGGCGCAGTCTGCTCTGTGTCGGATTGGACCCTGACATGGTCCGGCTACCAGCACAATATCGCGACGAAGGTGCTGCAGGTGTGTTCCGATTCTGTCGGGATGTGGTCGATGCTACCGCAGATCTGGTCTGTGCGTTCAAACCCCAGATAGCGTACTTCGCGGCACTCGGGCTGGAAGACGAGCTGGCGGCGCTGATCCGCTATGTGCACGACCGGTACCCCGATGTCCCGGTCATTCTGGATGCCAAGCGCGGCGATATCGGTGACACCGCAAAACTCTACGCCCGCGAGGCCTTCGAGCGGTTCGATGCCGACGCGGTCACGGTCAATCCTTACCTCGGCAGCGAAAGCCTTGCGCCTTACCTTGCCTACGGCGATCGGGGCGTGATCGTTCTGTGCAGGACCAGCAATCCGGACAGTGCCTGGCTGCAGACCTACCCGAATTCCGAGACGCCGCTTTATCTCCGTGTCGCACAGGCGGCAGTGACATGGAATACGTCGGACAACGTCATGCTGGTGGCAGGGGCAACCTATCCGGAAGAGCTGGGCCGGATCCGTGCCACCGTCGGAGACATGCCGCTGCTGGTACCGGGTATCGGTGCTCAGGGGGGCGATCTGGACGCCGTGCTGAGCCACGGCATGGACAGCCACGGAACCGGCCTGGTGATCAACGCATCGCGGTCCGTGCTCTTTGCAGACCCGGATGATCCACCTGGAGGCGCTCGTCGCGCGGCGGGAGCCATGCTCGACAGCATCCGGAGTCTGCAGGCGTCCCACACCCGGGATCACCGGGCGCTGGCCTGAGCCGTCGACGCCAAACCCATCGGACAGTTCCCACTCGCCGGTGCTGGCGGTTTCAACGTGTGAGCTGAGATCGAAAAATTCACGCTAACTAACTGAAAAAATAACAATAAATCGGAATCACATCGGCTTACATGTTGCGGCTGGAGGTGCATCCGGCCCCCCCTACAATGATTCCTCTGGAACGCGATCGATGACCGGCCGCGAGCAAATGCCGGAGGGGCTTCAGGAAGGGGTCTGGGGAACCGGCCGCAGCAGGTGGACGCGACAGGCGTTGCGTATCCGACCGGAGGAGGTCTGGGGTTGACCCCCGAGGCGGTAATCTTTCGTTATCTGGAAGCCGCCCACCGACAACCGCTGTCCGTGGAGGCATTCGTCCGTGTGCTCAGCGCGGATGCCGACCTGCTCGGCCGCTGGCTGAACCTCACCAATGTCGGTGCCGAACCGGACGCGCTCGTCGAAGCGATCATGTCGCTGGCCCCAGACGAGCTCGTCAATCTGGCTCAGGCGCAGGCCTGGGCCGTGCTGCCGGTGGCGGGCAGTGCCCGACTGGGTCTCGACCAGTGGCAGGCCGTCCTGCGTTCGGCATTCCTCGCGGAAGTCCTGGCAGAACAGTTGGGCCTGGACGACCCGGTGACAGTTCGCTGGCGGGTGCTGCTGGCCATCTCGGGTGTCAGCCTGCCGCAGGACGAGGCGCTGATGGAGCTCGCGGCCTTCCGCGGCGTCAGCCCGGAGCTGCTGGGCGATGCGGGGACGCTGATCCGGATATTCGGCGTGGTGGATGCGTTCGAGGTGGTGGATGAGTACGAGGCCGCCCAGCTGGCTCAGGCGCTCCTCGGTGTCGAGTCGGACAACTTCCCGGAACTCGTGGAATGGGCGGGCATTCGCTGCTCCGATCTGATCCGTGCCCTGGAACTCTCCACCGATCCCGACGCGGACTGGTCCAACCGCCTCTGGGTTCAGCAGCAGGTCTCGATGCTGAGTGCGCTGCTGCCGCTGGCGGAGAGCCATGCCGCACTTCAGGAAGCGCACGAGTTCATCGCGCGCAGCCTGTTCGGTCAGGTTCCCCTGCTGCTCTTCGAGACCACCGCCGGACGGTATCAATCGCTGCGCCTTCCGGACGTCGAGATCCACATGAATTCGCAGACCAGCCTCATTGCCGAAGCCATTCGCGGTGGTCAGCCACGGGAAGTCGTCGATCGCGCAGATCTGTCAGTGGGCGACAGACAGCTGCTGCGGCGTCTGGGCAGCGCGGAAGCGAAGTGTCTCCCGGTGGGGCGTAACGGTCACAGTCACGCGGCGCTGCTGATGCTCGCGGATGAGGATGTCGACTACGATTTCGCGCTCGAGCTCTATGTGGAGGCACTCGCCCAGCGACTCAGCAATCTCGGTGCACGCAGCGGGGAGTTCGACGTCATCAAGAAGTACCGCGCCCGAGAAGAGAAGCGGCTGCGGGAGCTCGTTCACGAGGCGAACAACCCGCTGAGTGTGGTCCAGAACTATCTGCACATACTGCAGATGCGCCTGCAGCACGATGCCTCAGCGACCGATCAGCTGGAAATGATCGGTTCGGAGCTGACGCGCGCCACGCAGATCATCCAGCGGGCGAGGGAGCTGCCACCGCTGACGGAAGTGGACAGCGAAGCTCAGGTTCAGGTGGCCGAGTTCGACGTCAACGCGCTGGTACATCGGGTCCATGAGCTGCACCTCGGCTACGCCGCAGACCATCGCGTTGATCTCAGGCTCAATGCCCACCCAGGCGTACTCGTCGTCGAGTCGGATCAGCAGCGTCTTGCGCAGATACTCAACAACCTGGTCCGCAACGCCATCGAGGCGGCGCCCGGGGAACGTGTCACCGTCGGCACCGACGCAGGTATCTTCCGTGAAGGTCGTGAGGGTGTGGAGGTATTCGTCTCGGATACGGGGCCGGGTCTGCCCAGATCCGTACTGGAGCGGCTCGCCGACCCGAAGGATTCGACCAAGGGCGGCGACCATGCGGGACTTGGTCTGCACATAGTGCACCGGCTGGTACGCGAACTCGGTGGCAACATCGACGTACGTACTGCCGCCGGACAGGGCACCACATTCAATCTGTTCCTGCCGCTCAAGCCCTGATCGCCTGAACACGCCTTTACAGAGAGTCAGCGGTCCCGAAGCAGTCCCCGCGCGATCACCGTCTGCTGGATCTGGCTGGTACCTTCGTAGATCCGGAACAGCCGGACGTCGCGGTAGAAGCGGGCAACCGGATACTCCTCCATGTAGCCCGCGCCACCGTGAATCTGCACAGCGCGATCAGCTACGCGTCCGACCATCTCTGTCGCGAACAGCTTGCAGCAGGAGGCGAGGGTAGTCACAGCCTCACCGGCGTCGCGTCGCCGCGCCGTATCCAGCACCATGCATTCGGCCGCATAGCTCTCCGCCTTGCTGTCGGCCAGCATGGCTTGAATGAGCTGGAATTCGGCGATCGGCTGTCCGAACTGGGTGCGCTCCGTTGCGAAACTCAGGCTTTCCTCGATGAGGCGATGAGCACAACCCACGGCCAGCGCGCTGATGTGCAGCCGACCGCGATCGAGCGTCTTCATGGCGGTCGCGAATCCCCGGTTGACATTGTCGGGCCCGCCGATGATCGCCGACTTGGGCACCCGGCAGTTGTCGAAGATCACGTCACAGACGTGCGCACCCTGCTGGCCCATCTTCCGGTTGTTGGGCCCAAGGGTAATGCCGGGTGTGTCCGCGTCCACCAGAAAAGCGGATACCCCCCGTGCGCCCGGCTCATCCGGATTGGTCCTGGCGAATACCGTGAAGAGGTGAGCCTCCGGCGCGTTGGTGATGTAGCGTTTGGTCCCGTTCAGCACGTAATCGTCCCCGTCTGGCCTGGCACTGGTTTTCACTGCACCGGAGTCGGAACCCACGTCCGGTTCCGTGAGGGCGAACGAGCCGATGATCTCACCGGTTGCCATCTTCGGCAGGTAGTAAGACTTCTGGGCTTCCGTACCGTCCATGACCAGACCCTGGGAACCGATCCCGTTGTTGGTGCCGAACACGGATCGGAAGGCGGGCGACGTGCGGCCGAGCACCTGCACAACCCGACACTCCTCCTCGGTGGACAGCCCGAGCCCGCCATAGGCTTCCGGTATGGTCATGCCGAAGAGACCCAGCTGCTTCATCTCTTCGATCACCTCGGGTGGAATACGGTCTTCCTCGGAGATCCTGGCCTCGAGCGGTATGAGCCGCTCCGCGACGAAACGTTCCAGGGTGGCGATGAGCTGATTGAGGGTCTCGGCATCCAGGGCCATGACGTTCTCCCGAACCGTTACCTTGACGAGGCGCGGCAGTATACCGGCCACTGTATGTGGTGATACAGCCGCGGACCCGAGGAGGCCGGTGCGTCGCACCTTACAGCGCGTTGTACGGGGCAACGCGTTGCATGGCGCAACGGGCTCCATTAGCCTGTGCGCCTTCGTCAGATCAGAGAAACACAATGAGCAGCACTCGCCAGTCATTCGTGTGGGAGGATCCGTTTCTCCTGGAAGACCAGCTCACGGAAGAGGAGCGGATGATCCGCGACAGCACGCGCGATTATGCTCAGGACCGGCTCATGTCCCGTGTGCTCACAGCCAACCGGGAGGAGCGGTTCGACCGGGAGATCATGAATGAGATGGGTGCGCTGGGTCTCCTGGGGGCCACCCTGCCGGCCAAGTACGGCTGCTCCGGTGTGAACTATGTTTCCTATGGCCTCATGGCCCGCGAGGTGGAGCGTGTGGACTCCGGCTATCGCTCCGCCATGAGCGTGCAGTCATCTCTGGTGATGCATCCGATCCACGCTTACGGCACGGAAGCACAGCGGGAAAAGTACCTGCCGAAGCTCGCGACCGGCGAGTGGGTCGGTTGCTTCGGTCTCACCGAGCCCGATCACGGTTCGGATCCTGGTGGCATGATCACCGTTGCCAAACCGGTAGAGGGCGGATTCGTGCTGAATGGTGCGAAGATGTGGATCACCAATTCACCCATTGCCGATCTGGCCGTGGTCTGGGCCAAGCTCGACGGTGTGATTCGCGGCTTCGTGGTGGAGCGGGAATTCGAGGGATTCTCCACGCCGAAGATCGAGGGGAAGATGAGTCTGCGGGCGTCCATCACCGGGGAGATCGTTCTGCAGGACGTGTTTGTCCCCGAGGACAACCTGCTGCCGAACGTCAAGGGTCTCTCCGGTCCCTTCGGCTGTCTCAACCGGGCCCGCTACGGCATCGCCTGGGGTGCCATGGGCGCCGCCGAGTTCTGCTGGCATGCGGCACGGACCTATACGCTGGAACGGAAGCAGTTCGGACGACCACTGGCAGCCAATCAGCTCATCCAGAAGAAGCTGGCCGACATGCAGACCGAGATCGCGCTCGGTCTGCAGGGGTGCCTGCGTATGGGAAGGCTGCTGGATGAAGATCGGCTGGCGGTGGAGAACATCTCGCTCATGAAGCGGAACAACTGCGGCAAGGCGCTCGACATCGCCCGGACGGCCCGCGACATGCACGGCGGCAACGGCATCTCCGACGAGTTCCACGTAATCCGCCACGTGATGAATCTTGAAACCGTGAACACCTACGAGGGTACCCACGACATCCATGCGCTTATCCTCGGCCGCGCCCAGACGGGACTGCAGGCATTCACCGGCGCATAGCGCCTTGAGGCGGCGTGCAGGCGATACGTGATATCAGAGCGTTATCGCAAAATGGATATATCGTGAAACTCTAGCAGTCATCGCCCTTCCTGCGTTGTTCTGACGTGCCTCCGGTACTACTGTGTCCAACAAGGCGGTACACAGTCGTTACAGGACGGAACAGGACACATAGAGAGGGGAAGGATGATCAGAGTACTCATCGTGGATGACCACCGGCTGTTTCGCATCGGCCTGCAGAAGATGTTGCGCGACGCCGGAGATGTGAAGGTCGTCGGAGAAGCGCGCAGTGGCGAGGAAGCCGTTACAGCGTGCAGGGAAGTGGCGCCCAATGTGGTGCTGATGGATCTATGTATGCCCGGTATCGGCGGTCTGGAGGCCACCCGACGGATCATCCGTCTCGAGCGTGATATCAAGGTGATAGCGCTCACCACCTTCGAGGAAAGTCCGTATCCCGTGCAGGCACTGAAGGCAGGCGCACTGGGCTACCTCACCAAGAAGGTAAATGCGGACGAGCTGGTAACCGCCATCAAACGCGTGTTTCTCGGTAAGCGCTATCTCAGTTCGGAGGTCGCGCAGCAGCTTGCCGTCGACAACTTTGCGGATCACGGCGGAGATCCGTTCGGCCAGCTGTCGAGCCGCGAGATGCAGATCATGCTGATGGTGGTGCACTGCCACAAGGTCCGCGAGATCTCTACGAATCTGCACCTGTCACCAAAGACCGTGAACAGTTACCGTTATCGGATATTCGAGAAGCTGAACGTCTCGAGCGATGTGGAGCTCGCTCTGATGGCGGTACGACACGGGGTGCTGAATGGTGGAGGTCAGCAGGTCTCAACTGCTCGCTTGTGATGCGTGCCCGCGCCTGGTTGCGCTGCGCGGCCGGGTACGTTCACTTCATCCCGACTACCATGCCGCACCTGTTGCGCCCTGGGGACCGAAGACCGCCCGGCTGCTCATCGTCGGGCTGGCTCCCGGGATGCACGGCGCCAATCGGACCGGGCAACCATTCACGGGGGACGCCAGTGGCCGTTTCCTGTTCGATTCGCTGTACCGCGCCGGTTTCGCCACCGCACCACGCGCCGAAAACGCAGAGCTCAACGGGACCCGCATCACCAATGCCGTGAAGTGTCTGCCGCCCGGCAACCGTCCGCTTGCCGCGGAAATCCGCAACTGCAGTGCCTATCTCACGGCGGAGATCGGGACGCTGCTCGGGCGTCGACCCAGACGATCCCGTGTGGTGCTGTGCCTCGGACGACTGGCCCACGAAGCCGTGGCGCGGGTGCTGCCGGTGGTGTTGAACCTGTCGGGTCCCGTGCCGGTACCGGCGTTTACTCACGGGCGTCGCACCGAGATCGCGACTCACGTCTATCTGGTGGACACCTACCATCCGAGTCGCCAGAACACGCAGACCGGTCGGCTGACGCGAACCATGCTGGATGCGGTGCTCTCGGATATCCGCCGGATCATCGACGCACCTTGAACTGACCCGGGAGATTGCGGCAGGCTGAGTCCGGCAACTGACCGGGTTCCTCATGTCCGCGTTCGACCATCAGGCCTTTCTGAAAACCTGCCCGAGGAAACCCGGCGTCTACCGGATGCTGGATGGTACGGGTAAGGTGCTCTACGTCGGCAAGGCGCGGAACCTCAGGAGTCGGGTCAGCAGCTATTTCAGGGCATCCGGGCTGACCACCAAGACCATGGCGCTGGTCGCGCGCATCGAAGACATCAGGCTCACGGTCACCAACAGCGAGACCGAAGCGCTGCTCCTCGAGCAGAGCCTGATCAAGGATGAGCGGCCGCCCTACAACGTGGTCCTGAGGGACGACAAGTCGTATCCCTACATCTATCTCACCGATCACGCCGACTTTCCCCGGTTGACCTTTCACCGGGGGGCGAAGCGTCGGACCGGCCGCTACTTCGGTCCGTTTCCTTCGGCCGGCGCGGTCAGGGACAGTCTGAACATCCTGCAGAAACTCTTCCGCCTGCGGCACTGTGAGGACACATTCTTCAAGAACCGATCGAGGCCATGCCTGCAGTACCAGATCAGGCGTTGCAGCGGTCCGTGCGTCGGCCTGATCGAGCCCGCCGAGTATCGGGAGGACGTCGAGCTGGCGGTGATGTTTCTGGAGGGTAAGAGTCAGGCGGTGCTCGAATTCTTCAAGCAGCGCAT
>QJYB01000043.1 GCA_003247835.1 Gammaproteobacteria bacterium
GGCCGCGACCACGACACAGCGGCTGCGGGACGGGGGAAAACCCAGTACAACATGCTCTGCATCGCCTGTCACGGCCCGGACGGCGCAGGTAATCCGCTGCTCGGCGCGCCGAACCTGACCAACAACATCTGGCTGTACGGCGGCAGTGCCGATCAGATTGCCTTCACCATCAAGAACGGCCGCAATGGCAACATGCCGAGCTTCGCGGACGTACTCGGCGACGAAAAGGCACACATCCTGGCAGGTTACGTTGTCAATCTTCGCCAGTGACGACCACGACACATGAAGTGAAACGGGCAGGCAGTTGATGAACGGTCCGAACGTCACGGAGGAAGAACCGGTCAGGCTCGAAGGTTTCGGGCCCAAGGACCTGTACCAGAAGCGCGAGAAGATCTTCACCCGCTTCGTCGGCGGTTTCTTCCAGCGGCTGCGGTTCTTCACCGGCTGGCCGCTGCTGACCGGTTACTTCCTGCTGCCGTGGATCAACTGGGACGGTCGACAGTCCGTGCTTTTCGATCTGCCGACCCGACAGTTCCACATCTTCGGCCTTACTTTCTTTCCGCAGGACTTCTGGCTACTGGGCTGGATGCTGATCATCTCGGCCTTTGGTCTGTTCACGATCACCACGCTGGTAGGTCGGCTCTGGTGCGGTTACACCTGCCCGCAGACGGTCTGGACCGCCATATTCATGTGGATCGAGCAGGTGGCCGAGGGGCCCCGACACGCGCGGATCCGTCTGGACGGCGCGCCATGGAGCTTCGACAAGTTGAGAAAGCGCGCGTTGAAACACGGCATGTGGCTCGGCTGGGCGGCGCTCACCGGCGTGACCTTCGTCGGCTACTTCACGCCGATACGCGACCTGATCCCTGACCTGATCGCCTTCGACGCCAGCGGCTGGGCGGTGTTCTGGAGTTTCTTCTTCACGGCAGCCACCTACATCAACGCGGGCTGGATGCGTGAGCAGGTGTGCATCTACATGTGCCCGTACGCCCGCTTCCAGTCGGCCATGTTCGACAAGGATACGCTGATCGTTTCCTATGACGGTGCGCGTGGCGAGCCACGCGGTTCACGCAAGCGCGGTGCACAGGAGACGGAGCTCGGTGACTGTATCGACTGCCAGCTCTGTGTCCAGGTCTGCCCCGTCGGCATCGATATCCGCAATGGCCTGCAGTATCAGTGCATCGGTTGCGCGCACTGCATCGATGCATGTGATCAGGTCATGGATAAGATGAGCTATCCCCGGGGCCTGGTCCGCTACACCACCGAGCACGAGCTCGCCGGTGGCAGGACCCACTGGCTCCGTCCCAGAGCAGTGGGCTATGCCGTGGTACTGATGATCATGATGACCGCATTCACTGTGGCGATCTTCTCCCGCAACGCGTTCGAGGTGGACGTGCTCCGGGAACGGGGTGAGCTGTTCCGCACCAACACGGCCGGTCAGGTGCTCAATCAGTACAGCCTGAAGGTCCTCAACAAGACCCAGTCCCCTCAGCATTACCGTCTGGAGATCGCCTCGGACCTGCCGATAACAGTCGACAGACGCGAGACGCTGGACGAAGCACTGCGGAGTCTGCCCGGCGAGGTGCTGGACATTCCCCTGACACTGACCGTGGCCCGGGAGGCCGTGGCGCTGCCTTCCGTGCCGGTCACCGTGACGCTCTGCGACGTGGACAGCGGCCGCTGCAACTCCGAGCAGACCAGCTTCTTCGGTCCGACGCGATGAAGCGGCTGCCTGTCCTGCTGCTGATTGCCATACCGGCCGCGGCGGTGATCATGGGTGCCATATCGCTTTACCTGGCCTTCCAGGGTCCGGATCAGGAAATCCCCCTGACCGGCGCGCCGCTGAACAAGACCAGCTGGCAGAACCGCGAGGACGCAGATGACCATTAGCACCATCAGCGTCAGCGACATGCACTGCGCGGCCTGCGCCAGCAAGATCCGCAGCGCTCTGGCCGGACTGCAGGACGTACGCGCGACCCACATCAACCCGGTCCGTCGGCAGGTACTGGTGGAGCATGGTGACGCCATCGGCACGCTGGACATCCTCTCCACCATCGAGTCTGCAGGCTTCACTCCGACCCTGGCCGGGCTTGATGACCACGACGCCCGCCAGCGGTCGCTGCTGAAGCGTCTCGGCGTCGCCGGCCTGGCGATGATGCAGGTGATGATGGCGGCCGTGGCGCTCTATGCCGGTCACTTCGAAGGCATGGAAGCCGCCTATACCCGCCTGCTGCAGTACACGAGCCTCGTCTTCACCATTCCCGTCATCTGCTACTCAGCCATGCCGTTTTTCACCAGCGCGCTCGGCAGTATGAGACGGGGTACCGCGCTCAGCATGGACGTGCCGGTGGCTCTGGCCATCGCCATCGCCTTCGCGACGAGCCTGTACCACACGCTCACCGGTACCGGCGAGGTGTACTACGACTCCGTGGTGATGTTCACCTTCCTGCTGCTCGGCGCGCGCTATATCGGCAACCGCCTGCAGCACCGGTTCGACATGACCAGCCATCTGCTCTCGGCACTGCCACGGACGGCGACGGTCGAGCGGCAGGAAAATCGGATATCCGTACCTGTCTCCGCCCTCGTTGCGGGCGACATGATCTGGGTGTCCGAAGGCGCACAGGTCCCCGTGGACGGCGAGCTCGACACGCAGACGGCGGCACTCGACGAGGCGCTGCTCACGGGAGAGTCGGACTGGGTTCACAAGACAGCACATGACAGTATCTTCGCCGGGACACTGAATCGAGGCGCGGCCTTCCGGATGCGCGCCAGCCGGGCGTTCGATCAGTCCCGGATCGCCGATATCGCGCAGCTCGCCGATCAGGCTGCGGTCAAAGATGCGCCTATTACGCGTCTCACCGACCGGGTAGCCGGTGTTTTCATTCCGGCCGTGCTGGGCCTGGCGGCATTCACCTTTCTGGCCTGGCAGATCCTCTCGGCGTCGCCGGAAAGGGCCCTAGTCGCCGCCCTGACCGTGCTGGTGGTGAGCTGTCCCTGTGCATTGTCGCTGGCGACACCCGCAGCGCTGACTGCCGCCATGACGCGCCTTCGACAGCTCGGCGTGGTGCTCACCCGCGGCGATGCGCTGGAACGTGCCCTGCAGGTGGACCGCATATATGTCGACAAGACCGGAACCCTCACCGACGATCGACCTCGTATCACCTCGGTGACCTGTTTCGAGCCGGCATGGCCGGAGGCGGACTGCCTGGGTCTTGCCGCTGCTCTGCAGCGCTACTCGAGCCACCCCTATGCCCGCGCTTTTCAAGCCGTGGCTACCGTGCGCACTTTCGAGCTGACGAACGTCACCACGGTGACCGGCGGTGGTGTGGCAGGCTCACTGTCCGCGCACCAGGTGAGGATCGGCAGCGCCGCGTTCGCCCTCGATGCCGACACGGAAGATGCCGCTGACCAGGCCGTTTTTCTGAGCCTGGACGGTGCACCCCTCGCCCGCTTCGACATGACCAACCGGATCCGGCCGGACGCGGCAGCTGCCGTTGACGCTCTGAAGCAGCGGGGTATCGAGCCGGTGATGCTGTCCGGTGACAGCACCGAACGCTGCGCGGAAACGGCACGAGATCTCGGTATCGGTTTCCTCGCCCGCCAGACACCGGAGGCGAAGCTCGCCGCCATCCGCGCGGACCAGGCAGCGGGCAGAACGGTGCTCATGCTGGGCGATGGCATCAACGATGTACCCGTCCTCGCCGGTGCCGATCTGTCCGCCGCCGTGGTCGAAGCGAGCGAGCTGGTCAAATCGAAGGCGGACGTGCTGCTGCTGAGCCGTCGCCTCGCACCGCTGGTGGACCTGTTCAGGGTCGCGGCCGCAACGCGGCACATCACGCACCAGAACCTGATCTGGGCAGCGCTCTACAACCTCACGGCCATTCCCGTCGCGGCCCTGGGGCTCATGCCGCCCTGGCTCGCCGCGCTGGGGATGGCATCGAGCTCGATACTCGTGATGCTGAATGCCACCCGACTGCTCGCTGCTGCGCCGGGTACCGCCCCTGACGGTGTGGCGGAAATGGAGGCCTGATGGAAGTCCTCATCGTTCTCATCCCTGTTTCCATGATTCTGGTGGGCATCGGCGCGGCGCTTTTCATCTGGGCAGTGAACAACAACCAATTCGAACAACTCGACAAACACGGCTTCGATATTTTTGAGGAAGATTCGGGAGATCAATCATGAACAGTCTGGTAAACGGTTTTCTGGTGGTGTTCAGCCCCCGGCAGGGATGGCACCGGATCGCCGAAGCCCGGTCGGGGTTGATGCAGACACTCGCGCTGCACACCATCCCCTTCGCGCTGATTCCGGCCGCCTGCTGGTACTACGGCGTGACCACTCAGGGCTGGGTCATCATGGGTGATCCGGTCAAGCTGACGGCAGCCAGCGCTCTGCCGATGTGTGTCCTGTTCTACCTGGCCATGGTGGCCGGCGTGATCTTCCTGGGTTACATGGTGAGCTGGATGGCCGGTTCCTACGGCACTGCGGGTGGTCTCGCCAAAGGCGTCACCGTCATCAGCTACACAGCGAGCCCGTTCTTTCTGGCGGGGATCCTCGGTCTGTATCCGGTGCTGTGGCTGGACATTCTGGTCGGCACGCTGGTCGCCTGTTACTGCATCTACCTGCTCTTTCTCGGGATCGGGCCGGTGATGGAGGTGCCGCCGGAGCGGTCATTTCTCTACGCCAGCGCCGTTTTCGCCGTCGCCCTGGTGGCGTTCGTGGCCCTGCTTGGCGCGACCGTGGTGCTCTGGGATCTCGGGCCGACGCCGGAGTACACCTACTGAGCTACAGCTGAGACCATGCCGGCGCTGATCGCCTTCGCCGGCTTCGTGCTCGCGTTCACGCTTGCGGCTGGTGCGCTACCCGCCGCCGGCTTCTGGTGGGACCTGCTCGCCGCGCTCGGTCTCTGTTCGGCCACGGTTGTCGCCTTCCTCGGCTGGGACTCCGAGTCCCCGGCCGCGCAACCCCGCCTGCGCCTGCATCGCAACCTGGGGTTCGTCGCCGCCGGTCTTGCCACCGGGCACGCCTTCGGCTACCTGATCATCGACAGCACGGTTCTCGAGTACCTGATGCCGGCGGCACCGGCCTACATGCTGGCGGGGCTGGTCGCCTGGGTGGTGCTCATCGGCATCACGTTCACCTCGGCGCCCGGTTCCCGGAAACGCTACTACAAAGGATTCCCCACATTCCGCCGCTGGCATCGCGGGCTGTTCCTGATCCTGGTCGTCACCGCGGGCTGGCACATCCTGGGCACCGGATTCAGCCTCGAAGCGCCCTGGCAGCAGGGGCTCGCGGCCGCCGTGCTGTGCGCGGTACCGGTGCTCGCCTACTGGCATCGCCGCCGGTACGGAACGCTGCCCCTGACACCGGGACCACCGCACGCTGCCAAAGCGGATGCCGGAGCCGTGCTCTCATGCCTGACCCTTGTGGTGCTCTCCGCCGCCTACGCGACCGTCAAGCTGCTAGTGTGCAGCGGCTGCTGATCATCCTCATCGGGGTGCCGGTCCTGATAGGCGCGACCTGGCTCGCCCATCTCGGACAACTCGAGCTGCGCAGCAACCGTCCAATGCTGGCGGTCACCTTCGCGCACGCGGATCACACCACGGTCAGCTGTGTGGTCTGTCATCACAACTTCATCGACCGGACCGGTCCGGGCCTCTGCTTTGACTGCCACAAGAACGACCCGTCGGTGAACGCGCTGATCGAAGATCAGTTCCACGACCTCTGCCGGGGTTGTCACGTGGAGCGTCAGAGCGCGGGGGAGGAAGCCGGACCGACTCGCCGGTGCGACTCCTGCCACACGGCGGACGACGCGCCCTGACAGGGCGTCGGTGTTTTAATGGGCTGCACCTTGAGAGGAGAAATCCATGCGGGCCATGCAGATACATCGGATCGTGTCCCTCATCGACGAGGACGAACCGCTCGTGGCCATGGACCTGCCGGTGCCGGAACCGGCCCGCGACGAGGTGCTGATCCGGGTGCATGCCTGCGGCGTCTGTCACACGGAGCTCGACGAAATCGAGGGCCGGACACCGCCGCACGTGTTACCCGTGACACCCGGGCACGAGGTGGTCGGTACCGTGGCGTTGCTCGGGTCCGACGTCACGGCACACCGTATCGGCGATCGTGTCGGTGTGGGCTGGATTCATCACTCCAGCGGACGCGAGGACGAGAATCTGGCCCCGGAGTTCGTCGCCACCGGTCGGGATGCGGATGGAGGCTATGCCGAGTACATGACCGTACCCGCCGCCTACGCCGTGCCTATCCCCGCTTCCCTGACAGATGAGCAGGCGGCCCCCCTGCTCTGCGCCGGCGCCATCGGCTACCGCGCGCTGCGGCTGACCGGCCTGGAGAACGGTCAGCGCCTCGGGCTGACCGGATTCGGCGGCTCGGCGCACATCGTGCTGCAGCTGGCGCGCCACCGGTTCCCGGATTCGACGGTGGCCGTCTTCGCCAGAGACGACCGATCGCGCGCCTTCGCAACCTCTCTGGGCGCGGACTGGGTGGGTGACACCACGGAGCGATGTCCATGGCCCCTCCATGCCGTCATCGACACCACGCCGGCCTGGACGCCCGTGGTCGAAGCGCTCGCGAACCTCGTACCCGGTGGTCGGCTGGTGATCAATGCGATCCGCAAGGAGGACACCGACAAGACCGCGCTGCTGGACCTGAGCTACCACGAGCACCTGTGGCTCGAGCGGGAGATCAAGAGCGTGGCGAACATCACGCTGGCCGACATCGCGGAGTTTCTGCCACTGGCCGCGCGCATACCGATCCGCCCGCAGGTCGAGGTCTATCCTCTCGCCGATGCCAACCGGGCGCTGGTCGCGCTGAAGCGGGAACCGGTGCGGGGCGCCAAGGTGCTGATCGTCTGATGCGGACTTTTGGCGCGGCAGAGAGCCGCTGCTAAGATACGCGGCTTCGTCAACCGCCACCCCTTTCGAACTGTGAGTCAGCAACACCACCGCCTGATCATCATCGGCTCCGGCCCGGCCGGATACACGGCCGCGCTCTACGCGGCCCGCGCCAACCTGAAGCCCCTGCTGCTCACCGGGGTGGAGGTCGGCGGGCAGCTGACCACCACCACCGAGGTGGAGAACTGGCCTGGTGGTCACGCCGAGCTGCAGGGACCGGAGCTCATGGCGCAGATGGCCGAGCACGTGGAACGCTTCGACGCGGTCATCGCCAACGACTACGTGAACGCCGTGGATCTCAGCACCCGCCCGTTCACCCTGACCGGCGACAACGCCACTTACCGCTGCGATGCGCTCATCATCGCCACCGGCGCCTCCGCCATGTATCTCGGATTGCCTTCGGAGGAAGCCTTCAAGGGCCGGGGTGTCTCAGCCTGCGCCACCTGTGACGGGTTTTTCTACCGCGGTAAGGAAGTCGCCGTGGTCGGTGGTGGCAACACGGCAGTAGAGGAAGCGCTGTACCTCTCCAATATCTGCTCGAAGGTCTATCTGATTCACCGCAGAGACGAGCTGCGGGCGGAGAAGATCCTCCAGGACCGCCTGTTCGCCCGGGACAACATCCAGCCGATCTGGAACCACACCCTGCAGGAAGTGCTGGGAGACGAGAGCGGTGTGACCGGAATCCGCATCGCCGACAAGTCCGGTAACGAGCAGCAGCTCGACCTGCCAGGCGTTTTCATCGCCATCGGTCACCGGCCCAACACGGAGATCTTCTCCGGCCAGCTGGACATGAACGGCGGTTACATCCGGGTCATGAGTGGTTCGGAAGGTAACGCAACCGCCTCGAGCATCCCGGGCGTTTTCGCCGCAGGCGACGTGGCCGATCACGTCTACCGTCAGGCCATCACCTCCGCAGGCTTCGGCTGCATGGCGGCGCTCGATGCCGAGAAGTACCTGGACGGCCTCGACGCACCAGGCTGACCCGCGCTCTCAGGTCCTCCGCAGCCTTTCGATCAGGCTGGACGTGTCCCAGCGCCCACCACCGTAGGCCTGCACATCGGCGTAGAACTGATCCACCAGCGCCGTGAGCGGCAGACGCGCACTCAGAGTCCGGCCGGTGCGCAGTGTGATATCCAGATCCTTACGCATCCAGTTCACGGCAAAGCCGAACTCGAAGTCACCAGCAGCCATGGTCTTGTAGCGGTTCTCCATCTGCCAGGACTGGGCAGCGCCCTTGGAGATGACGTCTACCACGTCGGCGATGTCGAGCCCGGCCTGCTCGGCAAAGTGGAGGGCTTCCGCCAGACCCTGGAGAACACCGGCGATACAGATCTGATTGACCATCTTGGTGAGCTGCCCCGCCCCTGCATCTCCCAGCCGGCGTACCGACTTCGCGTAACAGGCCATCACCGGCTCCGCGATCTGGAACGTCTGCGACGAACCGCCCACCATGATGGTCAGCTGACCGTTTTCGGCGCCGGCCTGGCCGCCGGAAACCGGTGCGTCCAGAAAACCCACGCCCTTCGCCGCGCAGGCGGACTCAAGCTCACGGGCGAGATCCGCAGACGCCGTAGTGTGATCCACCAGCACGCTTCCGGCCGACATGCCGGCGAGCACGCCGCTGTCACCGTAAACCACAGAACGAACGTCGTCGTCGTTGCCCACACAGAGGAACACAACCTCCGCGGACCCCGCCGCCTCGCGCGGGGTGGCCGCCATGTCGGTCGCGCCCGCAACGTCCCCGAAACGCGCGAGCCACTCCCGTGCACGGCTGCTTGTGCGGTTGTAGACCCTGACGCTGTGACCGGCCGCTGCCAGATGTCCTGCCATGGGGAATCCCATGACCCCCAGGCCGACGAAGGCTGTCTTGATGCTGCTCATACCGGTTTCCTTTGTCGTCAGGGCGTGTTGTCGAGGAGAAACTGACGTACCGCCTGCCGGGCGACTTCCCGTTCGGCGCCCTGTTTCCACGACTCGATGAACGTGGCATCCGGCGCCAGATCGACGATGGTCCGTGATGCGCTCTCGGGATGGTAGACGTCGTTTCCGCACAGCACCAGCAGCGGCGTCGTGCAGGACTCGATGAAGTCCACGTCGACGTTGAAGAAGACGCGATCACCGCCATACATGTTGCTGCGGAAGCTGTCCCAGTCCGAAGCGCTGACATCGGGAAAGTCGGGCTTCAACGCATCCGCCCAGTTATCGAACATCTGAAAGAAAACATCCCGGTTGTCTTCTCTGCCGATGGTCTGGAACAGCACCGCGGACGTCACCCGCGTCGGGGCAGCCTGAATGAGACCGAGTGCGTAGGGGCCGCCGATGCACATGCCGGCGACATGGAACTGCTGCGCCCCGAGGTGATCCATGAGCGCGAGCTGATCGGCGGTAAAAGTCGGCCAGCCATCCGTAGCCCGAATCGGGCCTGTCGACGCTCCGGCATTGCGCTGATCCATAGCGACCACCTTGAACGAATCCTTGAGGTCATCGATGGGGTTCCACGGCGTGTTGCTCCAGAAGGAGATGGCCGACCGCATTCCGCCAGGCGCGATCAGCAGCACGGGAAAGCCATCGCCGTGCACCTCATAGTGAATCGATGCGCCGTCGCCGGTGGTGAACTCAGACACGTTCCTCTCCCTTCAGTTGCTCCGCTTCATGATAGCCTCACGCACGGCGACCAGTCGCCCCGTGCCGGTCAGGCGGACGCTGGTGTCGCTGACCGGCTCGATGCCGAGATCCGCGAACAGCGCGTCCTGATCGGGCATGCCTGGCTCCCGCATCTGGGCTCCGAAGAGCGGCAGGAACACGTCGACACCGGCAATGTCATCCAGCCTGGCGAAGAGCTCATCTGCCCGCCACGTCCGGGTCGAAGGCAGGCAGCAGTCGGCCAGGCGGCCGAGGACCTCGTCCAGGGAGGTACCCTCAGCTTCGCGCAGCGCCACGTCCGCCTTGAGCGCCATGGCCGCACCGCTCCAGTAGAGCAGCATCCTCACCTCCCAGAAGTTACGCAGGTGCAGCGCGTCGAGCGGCGGCGGATCGGCAACCCTGGCCGCCTGGAGAAACGCCCGATGAAATCGACTCCATGCTTCCTGTTCGCTGTAGACACCGCGCCTGGCGAGCAGGACATTCTGGTAGTAGCTCGCAAATCCCTCGGACACCCATTTCTCCGTGCTGCGGACAAAGGGCAGCAGCAGATGGCTGAATTCGTGCGTCGCGGTCCAGTCCGCCTCGAGTTCCGAAAGCGGTCGCTCGGGATCCACCAGAAACCGGACCGCCTCGCCGCCATCACGGATCACGTAACCGAATGGAACCGGGGAATCGCCACGGCTTCGGACCGGCTGCACGATGACCTGCACCTCGGGACTCGGGAACCTACCGCCCACGCTGGTAACGTCGGCAGCCGCCGTCGCCAGCCACCGGCGTACGACCTCGGAATCGAGGTGCAGCTCGGGACCATCGACGGCTGCCACCCGCAGGTGCGTACCACCAACCGGAACCTGCAGGGTCCGGAACGCACCGAAGACCGCCGCAGCTGCCGAGCTGCCCGGCGACGGCGGCAGCTCGAACACGTTGGGCGCTACCGGTCGCCAGGGTACCGAGGCATTCATGGTGGCGGGCAGCGCGAGCTCAATACGCGCTGGCAGACCCGACGCGTCCTCCGGGATCCAGAGCCACTCTCGGGGAGTGCTGACGATCGCGTCTTTCTTCACCTGCGGGCTCTGCCGCCCGGCAAGCGCGTGCAACGGGTAGGAGTAGCGGACACAGGCCTCGCCGCTCCCCGGCAGGATCCGGTTCCGGTGGATCGCCACCCTGCCGGCATCACAGTCTTCCAGCGAGCGTATCGAGCCGGTTCGTCCCCGCGGCGCGTGCAGCGGCAATGGCCGGCCCGGCGGCAGCCGGACTTCCACCACCACCCGCGACAGGTCCTCGCTGGGCGCAACGCGGTACACCAGTCCGGAAAAACTGGCGGCCGGCAGCGCGAACGGCTGCAGAGCCAGGACGACGGGGACAAGCCACCGTCCGAGTGCAGATATTCGCCCGGGACGCTGCGGATGGTTAAGCTCGCCGCCCATGGCCGCCATCCTGTCCTGCTCGTTCTTCATGGCCCTGGTCGCGCTGATCTCCTGGTTCCGGACTCGGGGGCAGACGCACACCCGGGACGGTTACTTCCTCGCCGGTCACGGGCTTTCCGGCACGTTCATCGCCGGGTCGCTGCTGCTCACCAACCTGTCCGCAGAGCAGCTGGTGGGCCTCAACGGATCGGCTTACGCGTTCAATCTATCCAGCATGGCCTGGGAAGTCACCGCTGCCGTGGCGATCGTGCTCATGGCGCTGATCCTGCTGCCCAGGTATCTGACCGGTGGCTTCACGACCCTTCCGGAATATCTGGAGACCCGGTTCGATGCACGCGTCCGTCGCGCCACGGCTCTGCTGTTCCTGCTCGGCTACTGCCTGATCACCATACCGTCTGTGCTCTACTCCGGCTCGCTCGCGGTGCTGCAGCTGTTCGATGTGCCTGCCCTGCTCGATATCGACCGGAGCGCCGCACTGCTGATCACACTCTGGATCATCGGCCTGATCGGCGCCGCCTATGCCGTATTCGGCGGGCTGAAGGCAGTCGCCGTGTCGGACACGCTGAACGGTGTTGGGTTACTTGTCATAGGCGTGCTGGTTCCGGTGCTGGGCCTGATGAAGCTCGGCGGCGGTGACGTGCTGGCCGGCACTGCCATGCTCGTCGCCAGTCATCCGGAGAAACTCAACGCCATCGGCAGCAGTACGGATCCCACGCCGTTCGGCACCCTGTTCTCCGGCATGATTCTCGCCAACCTGTTCTACTGGGGTACCAACCAGTACGTCATCCAGCGCACGCTCGGCGCGTCGAGCCTGGCGGAGGGTCAGAAAGGCGTGCTGATCTCAGGGTTTTTCAAGCTCACGGTGCCGTTCATGATGATGATTCCCGGCGTGATCGCCTTTCATCTCTATGGGCCCGGCCTGACGAGCATGGACGACGCCTACCCACGCCTGGTCCGTGAAGTGCTGCCTGTCGGGTTCGCCGGTTTCTTCCTGGCCGTGCTGCTCGGTGCGGTGCTGAGTTCCTTCAACTCTCTGCTGAACAGCGCCTCGACGTTGTTTGCCGTCGATCTGTACCAGCCGTTCCGACCCCGGGCGGACGATCGCGAGCTGATCCGGGTGGCGCGGCTGGCGGGTACCGGGCTCGCACTGTTTTCGTTCTTCATCGCACCGCTTCTGCAGTATGCGCCGGAAGGCCTGTGGCAGCTCATCCGCCGCTTCACCGGTTTCTACAACGTGCCGATCCTGGCCATCGTCGTCATGGCCGTGCTCACCAGCCGGACCCGTCACCGGGTTCCACCGGCCGGCGCGCTGACTGCCATTGGCTTTCACCTCGTCGCCTACGGGGTGCTCACCTTTGTCTGGGATTCCGGCATTCACTTCATCCACCTTTATGCACTGCTGTTCGCGGTGGAAGTGGGGATAATGGCCGTGTTTGCCGGAAGCAGACCGGCAGAACCGCTCGTTCCGCCGGCTGCGCACGCCGTCGACATGACACCCTGGCCTCACGCCCGGATCGTCAGCCTGCTGCTACTCACGGCCATGGTGGCCGTTTACGTGCTCTTCTCACCCATCGGCGTTGCGGGCTGAAGTTCCGCGCCGGCGAGCCGCCGCTCGAGCTCCCGGGGCCCGCTGACCGTCTCCCGGCTGACCAGCCTGCCGCTGGCATCCACCAGCACGAGCGCCGGTATCTGCCGCACGCCCAGCGTCAGCCCCAGTGTCTGGGAGACCAGGAACCGGTCCGGATCCAGGCCGCGATCCGCCGCATAGGCGGCATAGTCCGGCGGCTCGCCATCGGTGCCAGGCAGACCATCGGCGATCCAGTAGCCTCGGTAGGGACTCCGCTCCAGCGCCTGCTCGAAAACCGGCAGCACGCTCCGGCATATGGGACAGTCCGCCGAGACGAACAGCAGCGCGGATGGCTCACCGGAAAAACGTACCGCGTTGCCGGTCAGCGCCGTCAGGTCAAGCTCGGGCAGGACGTCCCCGGTTTCGATGCTGGACTGCGACCGCGTCATACCTGCGGGAGCGAGCCGTTCGTGCAGAATGCCGACCTGCCGCGCCAGCGACAGCACCACCAGCGCAAGACCCAGCAGCACCACGATCTGGAGGGCTGTGGCGATGGTGAGTGCGATCATGTCGACGACGCCTCGGCGAAGAGCCCGGCGTAGTCGGCGCGCAGCTGGTTCTTCTGTACCTTGCCCATGGCGTTGCGGGGCAGCGACGGCAGGTTGATCACCGCCTTGGGCTGCTTGAAGCGCGCCAGAACACCGGCCAGCGCCGTGTTCACCTCCGCCATGTCGACAGCCTCGCCAGCGGGTACCACCACGGCCACGACCCCTTCTCCGAAGTCGGGATGCGGTACGCCGATAACGGCGCTTTCGATCACCTGGGGCATCCCGTCGATGAGCGACTCGATCTCCTTCGGATAGACGTTGTAACCACCCGAGATGATCATGTCCTTCTCCCGGCCGACAATGCTCACACGCCCAACGGCGTCCATCACCGCCTGATCCCCGGTGATGAAGAAACCGTCCGGACGGAACTCCTGAGCCGTCTTCTCCGGCATCTGCCAGTAGCCGCAGAAGACGTTGGGTCCTCTGACCTCGATCACACCCACCTCGCCAGCCGGCACCGTAGCGCCTGTCTCGTCGGCGATCCGCAGTGATACGCCCGGCAATGGAAATCCCACGGTCCCCGCCACACGCTCTCCGACCAGGGGATTGCTGGTGTTCATCATGGTTTCGCTCATGCCGTAACGTTCGAGGATGCGGTGGCCGGTACGGTGCTCCCACGCCTCGAAGGTCTGTCCGGTGAGCGGCGCTGAGCCGCTGATGAACAGGCGCATACCGGCGCACAGCGACCGGTCCAACTCGCTCCTGGCGAGCAGGCGCGTATAGAAGGTCGGTACGCCCATCATCACGGTCGCCCGCGGCAGGGCTTCGATCACTGCGCCGGCGTCGAAACCCCGCAGGAAAATCACCGGCGTCGCGGTGAGCATCGCGCAGTGCAGGGCGACAAAGAGCCCGTGGACGTGAAAGATCGGCAACGCATGCAGCAGCACGTCGTCGTCCTGCCAGCCCCAGAAGTCGATCAGCACCGCAGCGCTGGTCGCCAGATTGCCGTGGGTGAGCATGGCGCCTTTGGAGCGTCCGGTAGTGCCCGAGGTATAGAGAATTGCGGCGACGTCCGCTGCCGAGCGCGGTACCACGGGCGTGAGATCCGCCGCGCCAAGTGCATCGAGGTCCACCATCAGCGAGCCGTCACCCTGACCACCGAGGCTTCGCACCAGTGTTGCGGGGAAACGTTCCTGCGCGAGTCCGGTGTAGGCCGCCTCCTCCGCCACACGGCAGACGAACAGGCCCGGTTCCGCATCCATCAGGAAGTACGCAACCTCCGCTTCCGTGTAAGCGGTGTTGATGGGCACGTAGATGGCACCATGACGCAGGCAGCCGAGGTACAGGGCAACCGCCTGGGCAGACTTGTCGGTCTGAACGAGCACCCGGTCGCCGGCACCGATGCCAAGGGAGGCAAGCACACCCGCGAAACGGCTGCTCAGGCTGTCGAGGTCGCGATAGCAGAGTTCGCTGCCGTCCTCCAGCAGCAGAGCCGGACGTTCCGGATGCCTGGAAAACGCGTACTGGAGCAGGAAGAAAAAGTTCTCGGACATGGTTCCGGCCAGGTCGACTTTGCAGGGAGTGTAAGGGGGCGGCTGGCGTCGAACCAGTCGGCCCGCCGATGGTCGAAACGCGCTACCCTAACGCCGTCCCGATACCAGGCAGACCGTTGCGCCCCATTCTCATGCCGCCGCTGCTGCTGATCCTGCTTTCCGGCTGCTCGGATGCCCCGGGAGGCCCCGGCGGTGGTGCGCCCGGGGGGTTCAGCCGCGGGCCCACGTTCGTCCGCGCCGAGGCGGCGGCCATCCGCGAGATACGCGATCAGGTGGAAGCCATCGGCACGGCCCGGGCCAACGAGTCGGTAACCATCGCCGCCAAGGTCACCGACACGGTGAGCCGCGTGAACTTTGACGACGGCGACATCGTCGAAGCCGGCGCCGTGCTGTTGGAGCTGACCAACACCGAGCAGTCGGCCCTGCTCGACGAAGCCAGGGCCAACGTGGTGGATGCCGGAAATCAGGCCCGGCGTCTCGAGAAGCTCGCTGCCGACAACAGCATCCCCTTATCCCAGCTCGACGAGGCTAAGGCACACCTCGACGCGGCGGAAGCCCGCTACCAGTCGATTCTGGCGAGACTCGAAGATCGCCTGATCAGGGCGCCGTTCCCAGGCCTGCTCGGCTTCCGGGAGGTGAGCGAGGGCACCCTGGTCACGCCGGGCAGCCCGATCACCACGCTCGACGACATTTCGGTCATCAAGCTCGACTTCTCCGTGCCCGAGGTGTACCTGCACCTGGTCCGTCCGGGACTGGAGCTGATCGCGCAGAGCTCCGCCTACCCCGAGCAGCGCTTTCACGCCCGGGTGCGCACCATCGGCTCCCGGGTGGACGAGGTGACACGTTCGGCCACGGTTCGCGCACACATCGACAATCCGGACCTGCTCCTGAAGCCCGGCATGCTGCTGACCGTGCACCTCACCACGGCAACGCGCGACGTGCTCATGGTGCCCGAATCCGCCATCCTGCAGCGTTCTTCCCAGGTGTTCGTGTTCACGATCCGGGACGGACAGGCGGAGATGCGCCAGGTCAGAACCGGCGTGCGCCGCGACGGCTGGATCGAGATCACAGGCGGACTCACGGAAGGTGAGCCGGTGATCACCGAAGGCACGATCAAGATCCGTGACGGGTCGCCGGTGACGACGGAGCCACCGGGCAGCGCCGTTCGCGGCCGACCTGACCCGGGTGGGGTCGACTGACGTGTGGCTGTCCGACGTTTCGGTCCAGCGACCGGTCTTCGCCACGGTGATCAGCCTGATGCTGCTCGCCTTCGGCGCGCTGTCCTTCAACTACCTGCCGCTCAGGGAATATCCGGACATCAACTCGCCCACCGTCTCGGTGAGCACCCGCTATGTGGGCGCTTCTGCCGATGTGATCGAGACCCGCATCACCCAGGTGATCGAGGACCAGATCAGCGGCATCGAGGGGATAAAGAGCATCCGCTCGGCAAGCATGGACGAAAACTCCCGGGTGAACATCGAGTTCGAGCTGGACCGGGACATCGACCAGGCTGCCAACGACGTGCGCGACCGTGTTTCCCGGGTGCTAGGCCGTCTGCCCCGGGACGTGGAGCCCCCCATCGTCGCCAAGGCGGATTCCGACGCTCGGCCCGTGATGTACATGAACGTCTCGAGCTCGGCCCTGTCGCTGATGGAGCTGCACGACTACGTGGATCGCTACATCGTCGACCGCTTCGCGGTGATTCCCGGTGTATCCAGCGTCGAAGCGAGCGGCGGCGCCAGGCCGTCCATGCGCATCTGGATCGACCGGCTGGCCCTGGCCGCCCGCGGCCTGACCGTGACCGACATCGAAACCGCACTGCGTCGCGAAAACCTGGAGCTGCCCGCGGGACGGCTGGAGAGCGACGAAGTGGAGTTCCGCGTGCGGCTGGAGCGCAGCTATCAGACTCCCGAGGACTTCGAGGCACTGGTCGTCACCCGCGGTGAGGACGGCCACCTGATCCGGCTCTCGGAGGTGGCCCGGGTCGAGCTCGCTCCCACTAACACCCGTGAAACGTTCCGCTCCAACCAGCAGACCACGGTCGGCATCCGCATCTCCAAGCAGTCCACGGCCAATACCCTGGAGATGCTGGAAGCAGTCAAAGCGGAGATCGCCGACGTGCAGGCCACGCTGCCCGATCACATGGAGCTGATCCCGAGTCAGGACGATTCGCTGTTCATCCGCGAGGCCATCGACTCCGTCTACCAGACCATCGGCATCACCACGGTGCTGGTCAGCGTGGTGATCCTCGGATTTCTCGGCACGCTGCGGACCATGATCATTCCCGCTGTCACCATCCCCGTCTGCCTGGTCTCGGCCTTCATCGCGCTGGCCGTGTTCGGCTACTCGGTCAACCTGATCACGCTGCTCGCGCTGGTGCTGTGCATCGGCCTCGTGGTGGACGATGCCATCGTCGTACTCGAGAACATCTACCGGCGCATTGAAAAGGGTGAGGAGCCGCTTCTTGCAGCTTATCGGGGCGCCCGCCAGGTGGCTTTCGCCGTGGTTGCCACCACCGCCGTGCTCGTCGCCGTGTTCACGCCCATCATCTTTCTCGAGGACAACATGGGCGTGCTGTTTTCCGAGCTGGCCGTGACCATCAGCGCGGCGGTGATCTTTTCCAGTGTGCTGGCCCTGTCACTGACGCCGGTGATGTGCTCGAAGCTGCTGCGACGCAAGGAAACGGTCAATGCGTTCACCGCCTTCGTTCACGCCCTGTTCGAGCGCCTGGAGACCGTCTATCAGCGCGCCCTGTCCGCCTTCCTGCGGCACAGCTGGCTGGCCGTGCTCATCACGGTGGCCGTGATTGCGGGCACGGGCTGGCTGCTCGCCAACCTGCCCCAGGAGTACGCCCCCGAGGAAGACCAGGGCGCATTCTTTGCCCGGGTCAGCGCTGCGGAGGGCACCGGCATCAAGCGGATGATCGAGCAGATGGATCGCCTCGAGATGCCCCTGCAGCAGATGCGAACGGAGGGTCAGATTCAGCGAATCGTCTCCAGGGTCCCTGCCTTCGGAAGCTCCACGCCGAACTCGGGCATGTTCATGGTCAACATGATGCCCTGGAGCGAACGCTCCCTGAGCACGCAGGAGGCGGTGAATCGCGCCATGGCGGACTGGCGTAACGTGCCCGGCGTGCGGGCCTTCGCTTTCGTCCGGTCCGGACTGTCCCGCGGCGGCGGCGATCAGCCGGTTCAGTTCGTGCTCGGCGGGCCGAACTTCGAGACACTGGCGCAGTGGCGCGACATCGTCATGGAGCGGGCAGAGGCTTTTCCGGGGCTCGCTCGCATGGACAGCGACTACAAGGAGACCCAGCCCCAGGTCGTGGTGCGTGTGGACAAGAACCGGGCCGCCGCGCTCGGGGTCTCCGTGGAGGACATCGGTCGCACCCTCGGTGCGATGATGAGTGAGCAGCGCGTCACCACCTTCGTCCAGGATGGCGAAGAGTACGATGTCATCGTCCAGGCCCGGGAAGACCAGCGGGCTTCGGCAAGCGATCTCAGGAACATCTACGTTCGCTCCTCTGTCAACCGTCAGCTCGTTCCGCTATCGAACCTCATTTACCTGGAGGAGACCGCGGGCCCTTCGTCGCTGAACCGGTACAACCGGCTCCGGGCGATCACTCTCTCCGCGGACCTGGCCCAGGGTTACTCACTGGGCGACGCGCTCGAGTTTCTGGAAGACGTGGTCGCCACGGAGCTGCCTGAATTCGCGCAGATCGACTACAAGGGCGAGTCGCTCGAGTACAAGGAAGCCTCGGGAAGTCTCGCCTTCACCTTCGCCATCGCCATGCTGATCGTCTTTCTCGTCCTCGCGGCCCAGTTCGAGAGCTTCATTCACCCCTTCGTGATCCTGCTCACCGTTCCCATGGCACTGGCCGGTGCGCTGCTCGGGCTGTACGTGACGGGCTCGACGCTCAACATCTACAGTCAGATCGGCATCATCATGCTGATCGGCATCGCGGCGAAGAACGGCGTGCTGATCGTCGAGTTCATCAATCAGCTGCGCGACGCCGGGCGGGACTTCGAGACGGCCATTACCGAGGCTGCGGCCATTCGTCTGCGGCCCGTGCTCATGACGACCATTGCCACAGTGGTGGGCTCCATCCCGCTCGTCGCCGCCAGTGGCGCCGGTTCCACCGGCCGCAACATGCTCGGCATTGTGATCTTCTCAGGCGTAACCCTGGCCACCCTGCTGACCCTGTTCATCGTGCCGGCGTTCTACCGGCTCCTGGCCAGGAACACGGGCTCTCCGAGAACCGTCTCCAGAATGCTGGAAGAGCTCACCGGCGCACCCTGACGCCGGTTCTCCCTCAGGCGTCAGGGGGGAGGATTGAATCCGTACCTGCCGCCCGGTGCCCGTATCACGGAGCCGAAGCTCACCGCGTTGGACAGCAACCGCTCTCCAACCCACCAGGCGGCGCGGAACGCTGGTGCGTCGGCGAATGCGATGATCACACCCTCGCCACGAGGCACGGCGAGGATGGCCGGGGAGTCGGCAATGTGCTGCGTATAGTCCTCCGGCAGGTAACCGGAGAGCAGAGGCTTCGGCCCATAGGCACCAACCACCGTGAACGGGTTGGAAGACGGTGGCCGGAGCGCTACACGCCCCCGCTTCATCAGACCGACATGTTCGGCAGCGATGCCGAAGGTCAGCGGGTGGGTCCGGTCCAGCGTTACCTCGACGATGGCGCCCCCAACCCGTTGCGCCGTGTCGCGACTCGCCATCTCCGCATAGGGATAACGTTCGGCGGAGGCGCCCGGATCGCCCGGGTCCGGCAGCCAGAACCGGGACTGCGCCCAGGTTACCGCCCGCCGGGTGAGTACCAGCACCCCGCCCTGCTCCACCCAGCGGCCGATTTCGGCGATCGCGTCTTCCGAAACGCGGCTGTAGTCACCGTCGGCGACGAACAGGTGGGTGTGGCGGGCCAGCACCTCGGCGTCGAGCGCCACCGGTTCCAGTAGCGTAACCGGGACGCCCAGTCGTCGATCCAGCGCGTGCCATATGCTGCCCACGTCCTCCGGATTCGTGCCGTCGCCGACGATCAGTGCCACGGAAGCAGGCTCGAGCGGCACCAGCGTCGGGCTGCCGACGTCGGGTCCGGCTTCGGAGAGGCTGCTGTCCAGCCCGACCAGGGGTGCATCCCCGGCAGCGATGCGGACCAGAAAGTCCCGCTTCCGCTCGGTCATCTCCGGCACGTCGGCCTTGTGGATGACCACGGCACCCGGCTTGAAGTGGACGGTCTGCCCGGCACTTTCCGAATCGAAGGCTTCCATGGCGAGGCGCGCCCTGACGCCCGCGGCCTGCAGCCGGGTAAGCACCGCCGGGGCATGGTAGTCGTCCCAGGGAAGCACCCAGGCCACCGCGCTGTTCCTTCCGCTCACCCCGTAGTTCCGGTTGACGTGGCTGTCTGCGCCCAGCTTTCCCGGTACCCGGGACAGGGCACCGGCGTCGACGCCGAACGCGTGCGGCAGGGACCAGGCGGAGATCTCGTAGTAGGCGGCATCCGTATCGCTCGGGAGATCGGCAAACAGCGTATGCGCGAGTGGCGCCTGGGCACCCAGTACGGGTACGACCCAGGCGCGTCCGGGAAGGTACTCGCGGCCATCGTTCCTGACCGGCTCGGTCAAGGAGAACACCGACAGTCCCTGATCTTCCAGCACCTGAATCATGGCGGCCGCGCGGCTCGGATCCGAGCCGTCGTCGAAGATCCAGCCGAGCGGCAGTCCGCGAGGGACATGCTTTCGCTCGGCATAGTCTTCCCGGTAAGCGCGCAGCTCCCGGCTGAGCTCCACCACCCCGTCCAGAGTGGCGAGGGTGGCCAGCACGTGATTGTGGACGGCCATCGGCAGAGTCAGACGGCCTTGTGGTGTGTCCTCGACCAGGCCCCGGGGTGCCGCCTGCTCGAAACGCATGCCGACGCTGCCCTGCAGATCGGCCCATATCGCGCCCTTACCGGGATAGAAGTCGTCGATTTCCGGCCTTGCGTAGTACGGACGATCGGCCCGATCCAGGGCACGCGCCTGAAAGGCAGCGAGCCGGTCAGTCAGGGTGCGGTTGGCTTCCGTGATCAGCGGGTGCCAGCGCTCGGTATCATCCGGACGCAGCACGACCGGCTGGTCCACACCTCTGTCATGGTGATCGACCATCACCACTGGCCGGTAGGCCTGGAGCAGCCGCACCCGGTTCACCGTCTCGGGCTGCTGCAGCAGCAACCAGTCGCGGTTGAGGTCGAACAGGTAATGATTGCTGCGTCCGCCGGGCCATGGTTGCTGCCGTTCCAGACCGGCCGGGTCGGCCGCAGGGGTATGTCCCAGAGTCTGGTTGGCCCAGGTGGCATAGCGGCCATAGCCATCCGGATTCTGCAGCGGGTCGATCATCACCACCGTGCTGCGCAGGAGTTTCAGAACGTCGTCGTCCGGACTCGACGCCAGGTACCAGGCCACCGCCATGGCGGCCTGCACGCCACTCGCCTCGTCGCCGTGAACGCCGTAACCGTGCCAGGTGAACAGCGGTGCGTCCGGTTCGCCGGCCAGCCAGGCGCGCTGCAGCTCGTCGAGACGTTCCAGATTCCGGATCGACGAGATCAGCGCCGTGACCTGCGGCCGGCCCTCCTGGGTCCGGCCGATGTCGACAAGCGTCACCTTCGGTGACGCGTCGGCCAGCGCCCGGAACCAGGCGACGATCATGTCCGGCCGCGCATAGCGACTGCCAATGGTGTGACCGATCACCGACTCGGGGCGAGGCACACTCGCGTCGTAACCGAGCTCCGGATCCGCCGGAGGGAAGTAGTCTTCGAGCTGCACGCGACCGGGACTGGCGAATGGACCCTCTGCCGGGTCGGCCAGCGCGCCGGATGCAGTGAGGAGAGCCGCGATCAATACCACACGGCGGGACGATGTGAACATGGAAAATTATCCTGCTTCGTTTACCCGCCTGCCTGGATTCTGCGGGCGTTGCAATACGTTGACTTGCCACGGCGGGTGGTTAATTCTCACCACGCGCCGAAATCCGGTCAAACCGTCGGCGCCCGGGGAAGGGAAAATACACAACGCAAGCGCGCGCCGTTCCGGCGCGACGTCATTGCGCGAACCGAGAGGCAGACACTTGCGACTGCTCAGCTTCAGGCGGGAGGACGAAGCTTCCTATGGTGCCATCGTCGAGGGCCGCATCGTCGACTTCAGAAAGCACCTCCCGGAATTCGACTCGCTGCGAGCGCTGCTCGAGGGTGATGCGCTGGTGAGGGCCCTGGACACCGCCGCCGAAGTTTCTCCCGATCACCGCCTCGACAAGGTCACCCGTCTGCCCCCGGTCACCGATCCTGCACACGTCCTCTGCGTCTTCGACGAAGCCCGCGACGAGCCCGTTGCGATCAATCCCAAGTTCCTGCGCGGTGCGGATCAGCCGCTGCTGATTCCGGGTGGCGACGCGAAGCCGCTGGCCGTGGGAATCGCCGTGGTCATTGGCCCCGAGGACGAATCCGGGGCACCCCGTGTCGCCGGTCTCACGCTCATCTCCTACCTCTCGCCGGGAGCGCTCTCGGTGGGACCCTGGCTGGTCACCATGGATGAGCTTGGCGGTGCCGATGCGTTCACGCTCGCTGTCGACGTGGACGGACAGACAGCAGAAGTCCACCTCGCGGATCTGCGCGAGGTGGCCAGACGGCTCGGCAGATCGGCCGAGCTTCAGACCGGCGACGTGGTTGCGGTGCTCAGGTTTCTGACCGACGTCAGCGCCGGCACCGGCGACGTCATAACCGTGGCATGTGATCAGATCGGC
>QJYB01000110.1 GCA_003247835.1 Gammaproteobacteria bacterium
TCGCCACGTTCCCGGCGTGGTGTTCGCAGCGGTCTGCTGCTTCGTGGTGGTGTTCGTCCACATTGCCTGGATGCTCGACATACGCAACCTGGCGACGAGCGAATCCACGGCGGATCTGGTGTTCATGGTCGCACCGCTGGCCGCCCTGGCGCTCGGTGGAGCCGGCTGGACGGTGGCGTGGGGCTTCGGTAGAGACGGGCAGGAAGGCAGTGGATGACGTATCGAATCCGCCCCGGACAACCTGGCGACATCCCGCGGCTCGCCGAGGTGGAGTTGGCGGCGGCCTTGCTGTTCCCGGTAGGCAGGGTTCCCGATCCGGATCAGGTAGTGCCGGAACCCGAGCTTGCCGAAGCCTGTACTGACGGTCTCCTGTTTGTTGCCGACCTTCACGGATCACCGGTCGGGTTCGCGATCTGCTCCGTCGTGTGTGGGTGCCTGCACCTCGACGAGCTGGCCGTACATCCGGACCACGGGCGGCGCGGACTCGGTCGTCGTCTGGTGCAGAGGGTGATCGACGAGGCCGCCAGTCGTGCGCTCCACGGTGTGAGCCTGACGACGTTTGCGGACCTGCCCTGGAACGGACCGTTCTACACCCGTATGGCCTTTCGCACGTTGGAAGACGGTGAGCTCAACGACTTTCTGCAAGGGGTACTTGCTGCCGAGCGGGCGAAGGGCCTGACCCGGCGCATCGCCATGATCCGACCGATTGGAGACGACAGAACATGACCCTGACCTTCCGGCAAGCGGAAGAGGCCGATGCCCAGATCATTGCCGACGCCGAGTTTAGGACAGCGGAAACGCCTGGACTGCTGAATGCGCTGCCGGGCGAGATCCCGGTGGCTGCGTTCCGCGACAAGATCCGCGCCATGGCAGAGGATCCGCGGGGGCTGTACCTGGTCGCGGAACGGGACGGGGCGATCGTCGGCCACCTGCTGCTCGATCCGCTGCCTCTCGCTCAGAACTCGCACGTCGTGTCGCTGAACATCGTCGTCCACCCGGGAGCCACGGACCGCGGCATCGGTCGCCAGCTGCTCGTCCATGCCATCGACTGGGCACAACGTAACCCGGCGGTGGAGAAGATCGAGCTGCGGGTACGGGCGGGCAACGCGCGGGCCCTGCACCTCTACAGGACCCTGGGCTTCGAGGAGGAAGGCCGGCTGCGCCGGCGGCTCAAGCTGGCCGATGGCAGCTATGGGGACGACATCGTGATGGGGCTGCTGGTGGCGGGAGATCAGGGATGACATCGCTTCTGCAGGGAATCGATCACATCTACCTGTCGGTCACCGACTTCGCCCGCTCGGAAGCGTTCTACGATTCGGTCATGGCAGCGCTCGGCCTTCACAAGGGCGACAAGGCCATTGCGGGCGAGACCCATGCCCACTACGTGGCGCCCACCTTTCAGCTCACCATCCGTCCGGCCCGGTCGGATACGGGGTTCGATGCCTATCGTGCCGGGCTGCACCACCTGTGCTTCCAGGCTGCGGATAGGGACGCCGTGGACGAGTGTCACCGCCGGCTCTCGGCACTCGAGGTCTCGGCGACCGCGCCTGCGGTCTATCCGGAGTACAACCCGGAGTACTACGCCACGTTCTTCGAGGATCCGGACGGCATACGGCTGGAGGTCGTGGCGCGAACATCGTACCGGGATGCGCTGGTTGCCCGCTGGGACGAGTTCGACGAGTTCCTGAACCCGCTCGCGAAGCTGCTCGCGCGGGAAGCGGGACAGTGAGATGGCGAAGATTGCCGATCGCCTGCGCCTGACCCAGAACGAAATCGACGCGCTCATGTCGCGCGAGCGAAACCTGCGGATCGCCACGGTGGGGCCGGGTACCGACATCAACCTTACACCCATGACGTTCGGCTGGGCGGGTGGCCGGGTGTACATCTTCGGGCGCGGACAGAAGATCGCGAATCTGCGCCGCACGTCCACGGCAACCGTACTCGTCGACGTCGGGGAAGGCTGGCGCGAGCTCAAGGGGATCATGATGCGGGGTCAGGCGCACGTGCTGGAGGATGCCGAGGCGGAAGCGGCGGATGCACACCTTGCCGCGGCGCGTCTCAACCTGGGTGAAAAGCACGGGCTGCGTGACGAAGCCGGCACGCTGAAGGCCTACGACGCCACCGCCAGCGGCAGGAGCCGGCGCTGGATCGTGTTCGTGCCCGGCAGAGTCGTGTCCTGGAACAACGAGCGTCTTTGACCCGCGGCGCGGTGTCCCGCTGGAGGAGCGTGAATCATGGATCTGACCATCGTCGACGTGTTTGCAGAACAGGCACTGGCGGGCAATCAGCTCGCCGTGGTCCGCGATTGTGACGGGCTGCATGATGGCACCATGCAGGACATTGCCCGAGAGATGAATTTCTCCGAGACCACGTTCGTGATGCGGGAAGGTGCTGGCGAGGCGGACGTACGGATCTTCACGCCATCGGCGGAGCTGCCCTTTGCCGGTCATCCCACGGTGGGCACCGCCTGGGTGCTGGCAGAAGGCCAGGGGAAGATAACGCTGAATCTGCGCGCAGGCCCGGTGCCCGTCCACTTCGAACGCGGAATCGGCTGGATGACGCCGCCGCCCGTGGCGCTGGGTGATCCGTTCGATGCGGACATCGCGGCGCGGCTCGTTGGTCTGCCTACCGATCGAATCGATCCGGTTTTTCCGGTACGACTCGCCGAGGTGGGGCCGAAGTTCGTGCTGGTCGGTCTCAAGGATCTGGCGGCACTGAAAGCAGCGAAGCTCGACGCGGTGCTCCATGAGCGCTGCCTGGCCGACGGTCTCTCCGTCAACTGCGTCTTCGTGTTCACCGCCGAGGCTTACGGGCCGGACGCCGATTTCGCAAGCCGCATGTTCTTCGACAGCGCCGGCCCCCGCGAAGACCCGGCGACCGGCAGCGCCAACACGGCCTTCGCCGCCTACCTTCGCGACCTGGGTCGGACCGGCGTCAGGGTGGTGGTGGATCAGGGTGTTGAGATAAAGCGGCCGTCGCGACTCTATCTGGACCTGGGAGATCCCCTCCGGGTCGGCGGCCGGACCCGACTCGTGGCCACAGGCCGGTTCGCACCGGAGATCGCCGGCGGCTGAGTCGTTTCAGGCGATGCCCAGACGGGTGAGCTGCTCCACCGGCGCGTTCACTTCCTCGAGGGCGGCACGTAGCAGGTCGATCAGGCGTCGCTCCGTCGCCGTGCCGAGCAGGTTTTCCGCTTCCTCGGGATCGTTGTGCAGATCGTAGAGGCAGTGCTGCCCCGGCTTCTGGTTCAGACACCAGTAGGGCAGCAGGTCCCCGGGCCGGAAGGGCTGGCGGATCACCGGGATGTCCGAGCCCGGCATGAAGTCGAGACGGGCGTTTCTGTCCGGCATGGGCAGCTTCAGTCCGGGAAGCTGGTGCACGGGCATGGTGGACCAGCGGTTAGACCACATCGATAGCGGCAGGTTGTCACTGCCGACTGGTCCCCTGGCGTACTTGTGGCGACCGTCCAGGACATGCACCCAGCGGCCGTAAACGCCGGCCAGTGCCCAGTCGCGTACCGACGACGCGCTGCCTTCGAGAAGCGGCAGCAGAGAGCGACCGTGGGTCACGTGCTTCGGGGTGACGTCGAACAGATCGCACAGCGTTGCATGGATGTCCACGTTGGTGGTCAGCGCGTCCACGGACGTCCGGGCCGCGCCGGGCAGGCGGATCAGCAGCGGGGTGTGGCCGATGGGCTCGTAGTGAGGCACGCCCGGTTTGCCGAAGATGTCCCGCTCGCCCAGGTAGTGGCCATGATCAGTGCACAGGATCACAGCCGTGTTCTGCCACAGGTCGTGGGCGTCCAGGCTGTCCAGCACCCGGCCGAACCAGTGATCGATCATGGAGAGCTTCGAGCCGTAGTTGGCGCGCACGTGCCGCGCCTGCCGCTCGCTGAGCACACCACGCTCCACGGTCTTCACTGAGTAAGGCGGCCAGATCATCAGCGGCTCGGTCCAATCCGGATCGTAGCGGTTGGCCCAGGGCGCCGGCGTATCGAAGGGTTCGTGGGGATCGAATTCGTCCACAAACAGCAGAAACGGCTCGTCGCTGCCGGTCTCGGCATGCAGATCGAGAAAGTTCACTGCGGCCTGCATGGTGCGGGGCCCGGGGAAGTCCGCCTCGCTCCGGAACCAGGTCCGGGAGACGTTGTAGTACTGCCCGACGCCGGCGCTGGCCGGCAGCGCCGGGGTGCCGAGCCAGGAGGGATCCGGCCGCGTCCGCCAGGGATCGTTCTCGTGGCCGCGGACGTAATCCCAGCCGCGGAACTCCGTGTGGTAGTTCTCCCCGCCCGTCTCGAAGAGATGGGGGTGGTCACTGATCAGCATCGTCGTCACCCCCGCCTCGCGCAGCGGCGCGGTGAGCGCTTCCTCCCAGAGCTCGATGGACCCCCACGGTCGCCAGAGAAAATCCATGGCCCCCACCAGAATGTCGTGACGGGCCGGCATGCAGGGCAGAGAGCCCACGAAGTGATTGTCGAAGCGCGTGGCATCGCCGGCGAAACGGTCGATGTTGGGCGTATCGAACTCGTGGCCCCCGTAGCAGCCGAGCATGTGGCGGTTCAGGCTGTCGAGCAGCACCACCACGGCGTTCTGAAGCCCTGCGCGACCCGTCATACCGCAGCCCCCTCCCTGCAAACGCACCCAGTCTACATGCCATGGCAGCGGTGAGGGGTGAATCGGTATCCTTTGCAGTCGAAACGATCTCGCGGCCGGGTTGCCGGATGACCGCGACGCTTGCTACCGGGAGGACGTCATGGACACGCCACTGCTCATTCTCACCGTCCTCTCGGAGTTGTTTCTTCTGCTGGTGGGGCTCGGACTGCTGGCCATCGTGATCATGTACGTGGTGGACGTGCGACAGACCGAGCACGCCGTGCGCCGAAACTATCCGGTGTTCGGCCGCTTCCGCTACTTCTTCGAAACCCTCGGCGAGTTCTTCCGCCAGTACTTCTTCGCCATGGACCGGGAAGAGCTGCCGTTCAACCGGGCCGAACGTGCCTGGGTGTACCGGGCTGCCAAGGGGGTGGATACCACGGTCGCATTCGGCTCCACCAGGGACCTGCGCCCGCCCGGCACCTTCATCTTCGTGAACTGCCCCTATCCGACTCTCGAGCGGGATGCCGTGCAGGCGCCGCCGATCACCATCGGTCCCTACTGCACGAACCCGTACACCGCACCCAGCTTCTTCAACGTCTCCGGGATGAGCTTCGGGGCGATTTCGGAGCCTGCGGTAAGGGCTCTGTCCTACGGTGCGAAAAAGGCGGGCTGCTGGCTGAACACCGGAGAAGGGGCGCTGTCGCCCTATCACCTGGAAGGGGGCGCCGACATCGTCTTCCAGATCGGCACGGCCAAGTATGGCGTGCGGGATGCGGAAGGGAATCTCTCCGATGACCGGCTTCGCGAGGTGGCGGCGCACGAGCAGGTGAAGATGATCGAGATCAAGCTCAGCCAGGGTGCCAAGCCCGGCAAGGGCGGCATCCTGCCAGGGGACAAGGTGACCGAGGAGATTGCCCGCATCCGCTTCATTCATCCGGGGCAGGATTCCATCAGCCCGAACCGGCACCCGGAAGTGAACTCGCCGGGCGCGCTGCTCGACATGATCGAGCGCATACGCCGGGTGGCCGGAAAGCCGGTGGGGTTCAAGTGCGTGATCGGCGCGTACGGCTGGCTCGATGATCTGTTTCTGGAGGTCCACCGGCGCGGCATCGAGAGCGCGCCGGACTTCATCACCATCGACAGCGCCGACGGCGGTACGGGTGCGGCTCCCCAGAGCCTCATCGATTTCGTCGGTCTGCCGATCCGGGAGTCGCTGCCACTGGTGGCGGACGCGCTGACCCGGTACGGACTGAAGGAGCGGACCAAGCTCGTTGCCAGCGGCAAGCTCATCAATCCCGGCCAGGTGGCCTGGGCGCTCTGCATGGGTGCGGACTTCGTGGTTACGGCCCGAGGTTTCATGTTTGCGCTCGGCTGTATCCAGGCCATGCAATGCAACAGGAACACGTGCCCGACGGGTGTGACGACCCACGACCGGGACCTGCAGAGAGGGCTGGTGCCGGAGGAGAAATCAGAACGGGTCTACCGCTATGCCACAACGCTGAAGAAGGAGGTGGAGGTGATCGCGCACTCCTGCGGGGTGACCGCCCACCGCGGATTCCAGCGTTTTCACTGCCGCATGCTGATGCCCGACGGTCTCTCCAGATCGCTCGATGAGCTCTATCCCATCCCACGTCCCATTCCGCCGGAAGTGCTGCGGCGGGAAGTGGCGGCAGGTTGAAACGCTTAAGACCGGAGTCCGTGATGCGTGTATTGGCTTGTTTCTCTGTGCTGATCTGGCTGACGGTGAGCAGTACGCTCCGGGCGGAGGAGCCGGAGGTGATCGTGCTGTCGGGTCCGCAGTCGACACTGGCCTGGCTGGAGTCGAAGAACTGGTGGGGTGAGGTCAATCACGCCACTCAGCTCGAGGCACCGAATGCCCTGCTCACCAGCATTCCCCAGCGCTGGCGGACGACCGCCGCAACACTGACGGTCCCCGAGAAAAAGGAGGCGTTCTACCGGTTACTGCTGCCGCTCATTCTGCACGCCAACAGCATGGTCATGACCCGGCGGACCGTGGTGGAGGCTGCCGCTGCGCGCCTTGCCGGGGGAGGCGAGCTCACACCCGACGAGATCGCGACGGTCGTCCGGCAGGGTCCGATCCTGAGGCTCACCAGTATCGCCGATCTGAGCACACTTCAGCCGAGCGGTGCCCAGACCGAAGCGGTGCTCGCCGAAATTCT
>QJYB01000048.1 GCA_003247835.1 Gammaproteobacteria bacterium
AACGCCGAAGACTGGGCTGCCGTGCTGCGCACCAACGGTAACGTATCCATCGACTTCGGAGACTTCACGGACTGTGCCGTGACCCGGGAATGGTCACCGCTGGAGCCCGGCGCCATCGAGAAGAAGTGGTACTGCCATGCCTCGGGCATGTTCCCCGGCGGTCTGGCCCTGGTCGAGGAACAGAAGGGGAAAACGCTGCGTGTGGAGTACGCCGGGGCGACCCTCGTCGATGACGAGATGCTCAACGGTTACATGGAGGCCTTTCCGGCCTTCGGCGCGCTCGGCTGCACGGACCCGAACGCGCCCTGATCTCGTGGAACCCGGCCTCGGTAGCTCCGCCTGGCCGGGACCACTGTCCGCGGGTACTCAGTTCGCCGGGGGCGCCGGGTTGTGGCTGAACGGCAATTCGTCCATGCGTTCGTGCTCCGGTTCCACCACCAGGATCACGCGTCGTTTCAGATGCTTCCAGGGGAACGGTCCCGAGGTGTACTTCCGGGAAATCGCATCCATCACTGAAAAATCGTCGTCGTTCCGACGCTCGACCACCCGACCCCGGATCTGCAGCTGCCGGTAGGGGTTGTCGGCCGGCAGGATCGACAGCGCCACCCTCGGATCCCGGCGCGTGTTGGCCGCCTTCGTCGTCCCTTCGCCTGTCCCTATGAGGATTCGATCGTCCTCCCGGAGCACCCAGACCGGCGATACCAGCGGTGCACCGGATTTCAGCAGCGTCGCCAGGTGTGCATAGTTCGGCGCGTCGAGGATTTCCCTGGCCTGTTGACTCAGCACGATGGACATGGGCAGCCCGAGGAGGTGATCTGCCCCCATGCTAGGCCAGCTTGCCGGACACCGGAAGCGAGATCTGGTTGCGAGCCCGTCCACATGCGCGCATTGTGTTCATGACATCTGTAGGGGGACACCATGAAGATTCAGCATCTGGGACACGTGGTCCTGAAGGTCACCGATCTCGAGCGTTCCGAGCACTTCTACAACGGCATCCTGGGCCTGCCGATCTGCGCCCGATTCGACGAGCAGGGCATGAAGATGACGTTCTTCAGCCTGGGCGACCATCACGATCTGGCGATCCTCAAGGTCTCCGGTGAAGATGCGAGCGGTGAGCAGGCACCCGGCCTGCATCACGTGGCCTTCTGCATCGGCAAATCGCTCGACGACCTGATCGAGGCGAAGGCGCATCTCGAAGGTGCGGGCATTCATCCCGATCCCGTTGACCACGAGGTCACCCAGTCGCTGTACTTCGACGACCCGGACGGCAACAACGTGGAGCTCTACGTGGACGTCTCGGACGTCTGGCGGAAAGAACCCCAGCGGGTCGCGCAGATCGCACCTCTGGCGATCTGATCTACCGTCTACCCAGGGCTCGACCCCGGGTAGCCAGGACCCCCTCAGCCCTGCACGTCCCTGAGGTGCACGGCCTCGTTGAGGGTGATCACGGATCGCTCACCGCTCCTGGCGCACTGAAAGCGGTTGATGCTGGTGTAGTCCGGGTTGAAGAAGAGCCTCGGCGCAAAGCCGATCACGTGAGCCGTCCACACGTTGATGACCCCACCGTGGCAGGTCACGGCCACCTTCCTGCCGGGGTGCTGCTCGACGATGGCTTCCAGGGTCGAGACCACGGTCTCGGCAAAGGCGTCGAAATCCACTTCCACCTCACCCTTCATCAGTCGCAGCCAGCGCTCGTAGTCCACTTCCTTGAGCTTCTCGACCGGGACGTAGATTTCCGACTGCCGGTCGTACTCCGCAACGCCATCCCGCACCTCGATCTCGAGTCCCTGGGCACGGCCAAGGGGCTGCGCCGTCTCGTAGGCCCTTGCCATGGGGCTCGAGTACAGACTGTCGATGCTTTCGTGCTGGAGCCAGGTGGCCATGAGGTCTGCCTGACGATGGCCGGTCTCCGACAACGGCGGATCGGCAGGCGCGCCGTCGCGGTTCTCCACGTGCCGCGGCAATCCGTGGCGGATGAGTATGAGTTCCAAGCTGTTCCTTTGCTCTGCTGGTGGGTGAACGGGCCATAATACCCGCTTTCGCAACAGGCACGTGGCAGACGCGCATGACCGTACTCGTCACCGGCAGCGCCGGTCATCTGGGCGAAGCGCTGGTCCGCACATTGAATCGGAACGGCACACCAGTGACCGGTCTCGACGTGAAGCCGTCACCGTACACTCATGTCGTCGGTTCCATCACCGACCCGGACGTCGTGCGCCACTGCCTTGCCGGTGTGGATACCGTCTTTCACACGGCCACCCTGCACAAGCCGCACGTGGCGACCCATCCGAAGCAGGCGTTCGTCGACACCAACATCACCGGCACACTCACACTGCTGGAAGCGTCGCGGGTCGCCGGCATCAGGGCCTTCGTGTTCACCAGCACGACCAGCGTGTTCGGCGACGCCATGCGGCCACCGCCCGGTGAACCCGCCACCTGGGTAACGGAGTCGGTCACACCACTGCCGCGCAACATCTACGGGGTAACCAAGACGGCGGCAGAGGACCTCTGTCACCTCTTCCATCGCCGGCACGGACTCAACTGCGTCGTCCTGCGAACCTCCCGCTTCTTCCCGGAGGAGGACGACGATCGCGCCCGGCGCGCCGAGTTCACAGACGACAACCTCAAGGCCAACGAATACCTGTACAGGCGTGTCGAGCTCACGGATGTGGTGAGTGCGCACCTGCTGGCGGCCCGACGCGCGCCCGTTCTCGGCTTCGGCCGCTATATCATCAGCGCCACCACGCCGTTTACTCTGGAAGACCTGCCGGTGCTCAACGCGGACGCGCCCCGGGTGGTTGCCGGGCGGGTGCCCGCTTACGGCGAGGTCTACCAGGTGCTCGGCTGGCGCATGTTCGAGCGGATCGATCGTGTGTACGTGAACGACGCGGCACGCCGTGACCTCGGCTGGTCGCCCGTCTATGACTTCGCGTCCGTGCTCGACGGTCTGCGGCAGGGCGGGCTGCCGGTCAGCCCGCTCGCACAGGCAGTCGGTGCCAAGGGCTATCACGACCGGGCCTTCGACGACGGCCCGTTTCCCGTATCCGACTGACGGCCTCGCCGGGACCGGACCACCCATGCACAATGACGCCATGCATTGCGCGAACTGCGGCAGCGAGCGAGTCGGCCGGTTCTGTCCCCGTTGCGGGCAGAACGACCGGGACTATCAGCGATCGCTGCCGCCGCTGCTCGGTGAGCTCCTCAAGGAAACCTTCGAGGTGGACTCGCGGCTGTGGACGACGCTGAAGCTCCTCGTCTTCAAGCCCGGTGAGCTCGCACTCGAGTTCTCGCGCAACCGACGCGCCAGCTACGTCAGCCCCATCCGCCTCTACCTGTTCGTCAGCATCGTCTTCTTCTTTCTGCTGTCGATGACCACCCAGGTGGCACAGCCCGAAGACAGGGAATCCATCCGCGTGGAAGCCGAAGGGATGAAGGAAACGGATACCTCGGCGCTCCTTGCGCTGCTGTCGCAGGAACAGGCGCAGCGGGCGCGGGAGATCCTCGCCCGACCCGACAGCTCCTTTGCCAGGATGCTGCTGCTCGAGGTTGCCCGGTCGGTGGACGACAGCAGCCCGGCAAGCCGGGTGCGGGTGTTCCTGATCGGCCGCCTGGTGGACGCCCTGCACGAGCCGGAGTCCATGGCACGGCAGTTCATGGACAATCTGGCCATCGGCGTGTTCATCATGCTGCCGGTCTACGCCGGACTGCTGAAGCTCTTCTACCTCCGGCAGCACCGCTACTACGTGGAGCACCTGGTTTTCTCCACTCAGCTCCATACCTTCACCTTCCTGATATTTACGGTTCTGCTGGTACTGCCTGCGGGATCGGAAGCCGGCTGGGTGAGCGGGCTCATCGCCCAGCTCTCCACCGGCATGATGTTGTGGATCGGGGTCTATCACTACCTGGCGCTGCGGCGTTATTTCGGAGAGGGTCGCATCCGCACGGCGCTGAAGTTCTCCGTGCTGATGCTGTTCTACTCCGCGCTGCTGCTGCCCACGGCCCTGGTCGTGGTGCTGGCCGTCACCGTGCTCAACGTCTGAGGCGTCGGCACGATTCCCGCCGGTTTCGGTTAGCATCCACCTCTTTGCCCGGATCCGAGGAGAGGCCATGGCATTCCAACCTTTCGACCTGACCGGTCGCGTCGCGCTCATCACCGGCGGCAACAGCGGTATCGGCCTCGGCATGGCCACCGGCATGGCCCAGGCAGGCGCGGAAGTCTGCATCTGGGGTACGAACCCCGACAAGAATGCCAGAGCGCTGGACCACCTCTCTGCAATCGGTCCCAAGGTGACCGCCCAGGTCTGCAACGTGGCGGACGAGGCGGCGGTGGATGCCTGCTTTACCGCGGCCCTCGAGGCCCATGGCCGGGTGGACGGCTGCTTCGCCAACGCCGGTATCGGCGGTCGGGGCACGGCCTTCGACCAGATGACCCGGGAAGAATGGGACCGGATCATCGCGGTCAATCAGTCTGGGGTGTTCTACACCTTCCGGGCCGCCACGCGGCACATGCGGGAACGGGCGGAGGCCGGCGATCCGTTCGGCCGCCTGATGGCGACCGCGAGCCTGGCGGCGATCTCGGGACAGGCCCGTGGCGAGCACTACGCCGCGACCAAGGGTGGTCTCATTTCCATGATCAAGGCGCTGGCGGTGGAGTACGCCCGCTACGGGGTCACCGCCCACACGCTGCTGCCGGGCTGGATCGAAACGGACATGACGGCCGGTGCGATGGACAACCCGAAATTCATGGACGCCGTCTCCCGCCGGATTCCCGTGCGCCGCTGGGGTACGCCAGAGGATTTTGCTGCCATCGCCGTCTACGTCATGAGCACGGCCAGTGCCTATCACACGGCGGAGACCTTCCTCATCGATGGGGGTTACGCGGCGTTCTGACAGATCAGCGCCCAGCGCACGCCCTCCGCGGAGCCGAGGCCAAAAGGTCCGGCCAGAATGTCGCTGGCGAGGCCCACCACCCGTGTCCGGTGGAAACCGTACTCAATCGATGGATTCCTTATTCTGCCGTCGGCGCCTGCCAGCTCCGCCGGTGTCCGCGGGTGGTGCGTTGCGGCCAGGTAACGACCAGGGACCGTTCGATGAGGAGCTCGAAGATGGGATCGTCCGGGTCGTAGCTCGGAAACGGGATGGCGCTCACCACCGACGATCGCTCATCGTGATCGTCCACGCGGCGGGCCCGGCCGCGAATCTGAAACTCGAGATCGTCGGCACCCACCTGAGCGTGCAGCGCATACACCGGATTCCGCGCAAGGTCGGCGGCCTTCGGCGTGTGTGCGCCCACCGACAGATAGATGCCCGGCCCGGTGAAGATCGGGCATACCGGCGCGAGCCGAGGACGCCCCCGAGCGTCCACGGTCGCCAGAATGCCGACCTCTCCGCGGTCCGATCGGTAGAGCAGCTGGCGCCCTACCGCGGCCAGTTCCCCGTTGGCATCTTCGAATGCCCCCCATCGCCAGCCCGGTCGCGCCACCGGCTCAGCCTTTTCCGTACAGCGGTGACGAGGCCTTCATGAATCGGAGCATCATTCGGAACACGGCGACCAGGACGCCGTCCGGCCGCCTCGCCGTGCTATCGAACCAGAAGTACTCCGTCTGCGGGCTCTGACCGAGAGAGACGACCTCGCTGTCTATCACGTACGGCCGGTCGAGGAGCAGCGGCCCGTTCACGTGGCCGATCTCGATGGCGCCGAAGAGGCCTACCGCCTCACCCACCAGCGGACGGATGGCTCTGGTCGGCGGTCCCCAGAGGTACTGAACGAACGTGCACGGTGCTGCCACCGGCGCGCCCCACTTTTCACCCGTTCGATAGTCGACGAGCGGATCGCTGATGAGGCCCTCGTCGTAGCGCTCGAACTGCAGCATCGGGTCGAGATCGAGCTCGAAGTGTCCGAGCGAGCGGCCGGCATGCAGCTCACGCAGAATGCGAAGCTCTGCGGGATCGCACGGCCGGAGATCCTTCGATCGTAATGCCGACCGGCTGTGATCGCCGACAGCGGCGGTACCGGTGCAGACGAGCATACCGTCGTCGCGCTCCATCCAGACCCGGGTCTGGTTCGATCCCGGCGGCAGCGGATCCGCAAACACCTGAACGGCTTCCCCGTCGACGGTGGCGGCCTTGAAGTCCAGCGACAAATTTCCCGTTCTGAACCATTCGTCGCCAAAGACCTCGAGCAGCACCGGCGGGAACTGGTTCATATGAATGTCGCCCGCCACGGTGCCGCCGCGAAAACCAAGCTTTTCGGCGGTCGCGTCGTCGTGAATGCTGCCCGCTCCTGCGTCGCTGGACCAGTTCACGCCGTGCCAGACAGGACCTCTGAAGACCTCCATCAACTCCCCCTCTCTGCGCCGGCTGTCGATGATGCCGCCCGAAACTGCCGTCCGGCAAGCTCACGCCCACATGTTCGCACCACCACAGACGGTCAGCGCCTGACCGGTGATGTAGGAGCTCGCGTCCGAGGCCAGGAACACCGCCAGGCCTTTGAGATCTTCGGGTTCGCCGAGCCGCCGCAGGGGGATGGCCTCGTTGGCTCGCTTTGCCGCTTCCGGGTTATCCCAGAGCGCGCGGGCGAAGTCCGTGCGAATCAGTCCGGGACAGATCGCGTTCACCCGCACGCCCTTGGGCCCCCACTCGGCCGCCAGATTGCGCACCAGCGCGATGTCGGCCAGCTTCGAGATGTTGTAGGTGCCGAGCACTTCCGAAGCATGAAAAGCGCCCGTGCTCGATGTCACCATGATCGAGCCGCGTCCCCGGGCGAGCATGTCCGGGGCCACCATCTGGCAGAGCCAGTGCACCGAGCGCACGTTGGATGCGAGGATCTTGTCGAACGCCTCATCGGGAATCTCGGACATGGAACCGTAGAAGGGATTGACGCCTGCGTTGTGGACCAGCACGTCGATGGGACCGAGCCGTTCCCGGGTTTCGTCGACCAGCGCCTGCAACTGGTCCTTGTAACCGATGTTGCAGGCCACGGCGATGGCCGTATCCGCGCCACAGCGGGTGTTGATGTCCGTCGCCACGGCTTCACACTGATCGAGCTTGCGGCTCGAGATCACGACCCGGGCACCGTGCTCTGCCAGACCCTCGGCCATGGCCTTGCCCATGCCCTTGGACGCCCCCGTCAGCAGGACTACCCTGCCGGTGAGATCAAACAGATCCGTGCTGACCATCTCGCTCCCCTCGCCCGCCAAACGCAACACTTTAGCGTCGCACCGGACGGCCGGCCAGCATCACCGCGTACGAGCGGACGTACCGGTCATCCGGGGGTTGTGTATGATCAGCCCAGGGTCATCGAGCGGGAGGTCGGGGATGGAGTCAGGTTCGCCGGAATGGCTGGCGCAGGTCGCGGAGCCCATCATCGACCCGCAGCGCGAGATCGTCGATCCGCATCATCATCTCTGGCACCGGCCGGGATTCGACTACGTGCTGGACGATCTCTGGGCAGACACGGCGTCCGGGCACAACGTGGTGAAGACGGTATTCGTCGAGTGTCGTGCAGAGTACCGGACCACCGGTCCCGAGCATCTGAGGTGCATCGGCGAGACGGAGTTCGTGGCGGGCATTGCCGCGGCGAGCGCCAGGCAGGCGGGCGCCGGTACCAACGGACGGGCCATCATTTCCGGCATCGTCGGCCACGCCGACCTGACCGACGGCGCGCACCTGGACGAGGTGCTCGACGCGCACGAAGCGGCGGGCGAAGGGCTGTTCCGTGGCATCCGCCACTCCGGTGCCCGGGACCCGCATCCCGAGGCGCTGTTCATTGCCGGCCGCGCACCGGAAGGTCTCTATGGCCGTTCCGACTTCCGGCGCGGCGTAGCCCGCCTCGGCGAGCGCGGCTACACCTACGACACCTGGCACTATCACCACCAGAATCCTGCGTATGCGGAACTCGCCCGCGCCGTGCCGGGTACCACGCTGGTGCTCGACCACTTCGGCACCCCGCTGGGTGTCGGCGAGTATGCGGGCAAACGGACGGAAATCTTCCGGGCCTGGAAGGCCGACATCACAGCCATCGCCGCCTGTCCCAACGTGGTGGCGAAGCTCGGCGGCCTCGCCATGCCCGATAACGGATTCGGCTGGAATACTCGCGCCAAACCGGCCACCTCCGAAGAGCTGGTCGCCGCCCAGCAGGACTACTACCTGCACACCATCGATGCCTTCGGTCCGGACCGCTGTATGTTCGAAAGTAACTTCCCCGTGGATAAGTGGTCGCTGTCCTACCACGTCTACTGGAACGCTATGAAGAAGATTGCCGCCCGGTACTCGGAGGCGGAGCAGACGGCGATGTTCTCGGGAACGGCAACACGCATCTACCGGCTCTGAGGCTCAACCGGGGGTTTGCGCGATTCTTGGTTTTGGCATTACTGTTGGCGCGGGGTAATCGGGGGGACACGCATGCATACGGTTGCAGATCTGCTGGCGAGGAAACCGCGGGACGTCATCTGGATCGGACCGCTCGAATCGGTGTTCGATGCGCTTACCGTCATGAACGAGAAGGACGTCGGTGCGCTCTGCGTGCAGATCGAAGGCTACCTCGTCGGCATCCTCTCAGAGCGGGACTACGTACGTAAGGTGATCCTGGACATTCATGCCTCCAAGCTCACCAAGGTCTCCGAGGTCATGACGACGGAAGTGATCACGGTGAAGCCGGACGACACCGTGCTCCACTGCATCGCGCTGACGAAGAAGCATCACATCCGCCACCTGCCGGTGGTGGATGAAGGTAAGACCATAGGCATGGTCTCCCTGCGGGACCTGTTTCTCGATGCCATCGAAGAGCAGGTCGGCGAGGTGGACGAGGACGAATAAGGGAAGCACGCCATGAAGCTGCTGCTGAAGATCCTGGGTGGGCTCGTCGGTCTGGTGGTGCTGGCGGTGATCGGTGTTCTGGTGGCGGCCCGCTTTCACGACGGTCCGCTGGCGCTGATCTCCGGCGGCCCGTTCACCAGCGGCGAGCACTATCAGGGCGCCGAGCCGGACTGGTCGTTTCTGAAGGACTACGTGACCGTGGAGTTCCAGCTGCTGGATCCGGTCAGATCCCGCACGACCTGGATCGTGGAACACGACAACCGGATCTTCATCCCGTCCGGCTACATGAACTCCACCGTCGGTAAGATCTGGAAGCAGTGGCCGAAGGAGGCGGAAAGGGATGGCCGCGCGATCCTGCGGGTCGACGGCGTGCTCTACGATCGTCAGCTGGTTCGCATCCGCTCCGGCGAGATCCTTACCCCGGTGCTGTCAGAGCTCGGTCGCAAGTACGTGGGCGGCCAGCCGGTGCCTCTGACGGCGGTGACGTCGGATGATCTGTGGATCTTCGAGCTAGTGCCCCGCTGACTCGGGAACGTCTGTCTCGCGGTGTATCTGCCGCGGATAACCCATGAGCTCGAAGACGACTTCGAAGCGCTCCCGCACCCGTGCTTCGAGCTCGGGTGTGTAGATCTCCGCCAGCGCGGCGCTCCGTCCAGTCGTTTTCAGCTCCGGCAGCGTCCCCGCCGGCTCGATCCCGAGATGCCTGAGCACGTCGTCCAGGTCCTCGGCCAGGTGCTCGAAGCGCAGCAGCCGATCCACCGCCAGCCGCCCACGAATGGTGTAGAAGCCGTAGTTGGCGCCGTCCAGCCCGCGACGTCGGGTCAGCCAGCGGGCGATCCACTCGCGGATCGCCTCCGGCCCGAGGGTCACCGTGTCACCGGCGTTGTAGGCACGTGTGTCGTGCCTCGCCATGGAAACCAGCCACGAGAACGGATCGCGCTCGATGGAAAACCGGTAGAGCCCGGAAAAACGTCGGCGGCCCAGTCGCCGGGCCAGGATTCGCGCCGGCATGTGCGAGCCGAAGCGTTTGCGCAGCGTTCTGTGATAGGCCAGCGCGGCTTCGAAGTCGCCGCTCAGCACCAGCTGCCGGTAGGTCGCCTCGTCTGCAGGGTCACGGGCATAGTTCCTGGCGTGGAGGCCGAGCTCGGCACAGTAGCACTCGTCTCTGGGGGTCAGGGGTGCGACGACGTCCTGTGGTCCGGCCGAGGCGCGCAGCACGGCCTCGACACTGGTTCCGGCAACCTTGCGGGTCTTGATGAACAGGTAGCCGTGCTCGAAGCTGACGATGGTCACGGATCGGTCACGCTGGCCGGCGCCTTGGGGCCGGTGTTCCACCACCACTGCTCGGGCAGGGGCACGTGCTGCGGCCACAACCTGTCGAGCGTGTCCGCATCGAAGAGCTCACCGTTCTTGATGACGTAGCGCAGAGACGTGGTGTTCCTGATGTCGGCCCGGGGGTCCGCCGTGAGCACCACGAGATCCGCGAGCTTACCTGCGGTGATGGTGCCGATGTCCTCCGCCACTCCGATCATCTCCGCACCCATGCGGGTCGCCGACGTAAGCACCTCCATCGGCGTGAAGCCGCCCGCGGACAGCGCCCGCATCTCCCAGTGATAGCCGAGTCCCTGCAGCTGCCCGTGGGCACCCACGCCGACATGCCCGCCGGCGCGAACGATCTTCAGCGCCTGTGCTGCCAACTGCGGAAAGACGAATTCCTCATCCAGCGCCCAGAACGAACGCTGGGTGCGCGCAGCGATGACGTTCTCCGGCATGAAACGGTGCAGCTTCGCGTCCTTGTCCGGCGACTCTCTGGTGTAGAACCAGTTCTCTGCCCAGGGACCGCCATAGGAGACGATCAGTGTTGGGGTGTAGGCGATACCGGATCGGGCCACCAGCTGCAGGGTATCGTCGTACAGCGTCCGCAGTGGAAAGTTGTGCTCGTTGCCGGAGAAGCCATCGATCACGTGCGTCAGGTCGAGCTTCATGTCCAGCCCCCCTTCCGTAGTCGGCATGAGCTTCAGGCGCTTCGCCGCTTCGACCACGTACTGGCGCTGCTTGCGGTTCCCCACCAGATAGGATTTCAGGTTCCGGACACCGTAGTGCTCCTTGTAGCGACGCAGCACGGCCTCGGCGTGGTCCGCAGAACGGAAAGCGTTGTTGCTGAAGATTCCCGGGCCCGTGGACAGAGCGCGCGGTCCGGTCATGAGACCTGCATCGATCAGGTCCTGGTAAGCGAGGATATCGGTGGTGCTCGGCTGAACGTCGAGGCCGGTGGTCACGCCGTACGCCAGATTGGCAAGAAAGGCCCAGTTCTGATCGTCCAGCACCTGCCTGAGCGGCCGGAAGTGGGCGTGAGTGTCGACGAAGCCGGGCAGCACATAGGCGCCTTCTAGGTCGATGACCTCGGCACCCTCGGGCACGATCACGCTCGCGTCCGGTCCTACCGCGTCGATGCGTCCGTTGACGATCACCACGCTGGCATCGGTGAGCGGTTCAGCACCTTCCTCCATGGTGAGCACGGTGGCGCCGCGGAGCACCAGCGTTCCCTGGGGTTCGTCGCGGGGCCGGTAGAGATCCACGCTGAACGTCTCCACCGCCGGATCCGATTCGGCGATTTCGTCCGTCTTTTCGTCCTTCTCCGCTTCTGCTCCGGTTCCAGCGTCGTCTCCGTTCGACGACTTGTCAGCCTCATCCTTGGATTCGAAGTGCACGGACGCGAGCGGCCGACGATACAGATGATGACCCACGGTCCAGTAGATGGTGGCGCCGCCGTCAGCCCAGCCGAAGAAATCGGCACCGACGTCGGTGATCCGTTTCAGTGGCAGGGTCGGGTTGTCGATGGTCAGCGTCAGATCGGCTAGGTTCGGATTCAGCAGGCCTACCAGGTAGAGCTGGTTCGCATGGAGCGCCAGGGCGTAGCGGCCATCCGGCGACAGGCGCACGTCCTGGGCGGGCACGTCTTCCTCGGCCATGTAGAGGCCGGGGCCTTTGACCAGCAGATGGTTGCGACGGTCGGTGCCGTCATAACGCAGCGACGTGAGACCAACGCCATTCTGGTAGAGATAGATGCGATCCGGCTCCGGCCCGAAGTGCGGCTGGCCATAACCCCGGGCCGGTACCACCAGCTCCGCGGCACCGCCGTTGCGCGGAAACCAGACCAGGTCGGAACCGATCGGGGTACCCATGTCCCACTCCCGGTACAGCCGATCGTAGCTCGAAGCGCGTAGCGCCAGAATGCGCTTGCCGTCCGGCGACCAGGCAGGATCCGAGTAATACGCCGGAACCTGGGATACCCGCCGTGGACCACCCCGTCCGTCCGCGCGGATCCGCCAGACGTGGCCACCCGAGCTCGACCAGCTGACGTAGGCAATCTCACGCCCGTCCGGCGAAAACGCAGGATCGAAACCCTTCCCACCTGCGGACGCATCGCCATCCGGGCTCAGCGCGCGCACCGCTCCGCTGGCGGTGTCATAGATGTGCACGGCGAGAAAGCTCGAGAAGGCGAGCCTGGACCCATCCGGCGACAGCGCCGGACCCATGAGCATCCGTGCCTTCACAGGACCGAGGCCCAGCCGGTAGGGAAAGTCGAGCCGCGGCCCAAGGTCCTGGGAGACCCGGACGTGAAACGGGATGTCACTGACCTCGCCGGTCGCCAGGGTCAGACGGCGTATGCCGCCCTCCGCGGCATAGATCAGCCCGTTACCGTCGGGTGTGAAGGCATAGCCCGGCAGCAGGTCGCGGGTGAAGCGGCTCTCCTGCTCGTCGAAGGTCACGGGATAGGCGAGCCAGTCGTCCTGGCCGGTGGAGAGATCGTGGCGGCGGAGTCCCGTCTCCTGCTCGTACCGGGTACCGTAAACCAGGGTGTTGCCGTCCGGTGACAGCACCGGCCGGAACGCGCTGCCCTGAGCCTGGGTCAGCGTGTCCTCATCGCCGGTACGCAGGTCGCGGCGCACCACCTGCCAGAGCGGCAACGTCAGGTTGTAGCCGAAGCCGCCGATTCTGCGCGAGAAGTAGAGGTAGCGTCCGTCCGGCGAGTAGACCGCCCCCAGACTGTTCGAGCGGCGCGAACGGTCCACCTCGCCGTTGCTCGACGCCTGGGTGATCCGCACGCCCTTGCCGCCATCCAGGTGGTAGGCCCACAGCTCGAACGCGCCCAGCCCCCAGGTGGTCCGGGAAACGATCACATGGCTGCCATCCGGCGAATAGGATGGTGAAGCGAACTCCACATCACCCGACTCGCTGGTCAGCTTCTCGGGATCACCTCCGTCCACAGCGACGGTCCACAGGTTCTCCGAGCCGCTCCGGTCGCTGATGAACACAACCCGCGTCCCGTCGGGCGAGAACCGGGGCTGGCTGTCGAATGCCATGCCCGACGTCAGCGGGCCGGCCTCCCCACCCTCCACGGGCAGCAGGTAGAGGTCACCGAGCAGCTCGAAGACGATGCGGCGGCCGTCCGGTGCCACATCGATTGACAGCCAGGTGCCGGTATCGGTCTCGAACTCGGTCCGACGTTCCGGTTTGAGCGTCAGTCCCTCCTTCTCCTTGTCGGCGCCATCGGCTGCGTACACCGGTAAGCCGGTGAGCGTGGTCAGCAGGTAGAGACAGAGGGCGGCGAGACTGGCGACGGCACGCGCGGGCAAGAGCAGTTCCGGTTCGACTGAACGAGCCGGCCATTCTCGGGGGGCACGTCCGGCGGTGCAACCGCCGACCCGGCTGACTTACACTCGCCAGGTAGAGGTCAGGAGCAGAAGATGAGGATCCGCATCCGCCGGTGGCTGATCGCTGTCGCCACCCTCGGCGTTTCGCTGCTCGCTCACGCCGAAGGCGAGCTCAACGTCTACAACTGGAACAACTACATCGCCGCGGACACGATCGCCCGGTTCGAAGCCGAAACCGGCATCCATGTCACCTACGACGTCTTCGACTCCAACGAGGTGCTGGAGGGCAAGCTGCTCGCCGGCCGGACCGGCTACGACGTGGTCGTACCGACCTCCAACTTCATGGCCCGGCAGATCCAGGCGGGGATCTATCTGCCGCTCGATAAGGCCAGGCTGACCCACTACGGCGATCTGGACCCCGTGCTCATGGCCGATCTCGCGGTGGTGGATCCGGGAAACACATACGGCGTGCCGTACATGGAGGGCACCGAGGGACTCGGTATCAATCGGGCCATGATCATCGAGCGTCTCGGGGAGGATGCACCCCTCGACTCGTGGGATCTGGTGTTCAAGCTGGAGAACCTGGCCAGGCTCGACTGCGGGGTAGCCTTTCTCGACTCGCCAGTGGACATGTGGTCGCCGGTGCTGAACTACCTGGGCAAGGATCCGAACTCTACCAACCCCTCCGACTACCAGGGCGAGGCACTCGCGCTGATGAAGTCGCTCAAACCCTACGTCACCTACTTCCACTCTTCCAAGTACATCGACGACCTGGCGACGGGCGAGATCTGCGTGGCTGTCGGCTACTCTGGTGACGTCGCCCAGGCGATGCTCGCCGCCGAGGAAGCGGGTAACGGTGTGGAGGTGGACTACGTCATCCCGAAAGAGGGCAGCCTGCGGTTCGTCGACATGTTCGCCATTCCGAAGGATGCGCGGCACGTCGTCGAGGCCCACCGCTTCATCGACTTCATGACCCGTCCGGACATCGCCGCCGCCAACACCAACGCGATCTGGTACGCGAACCCGGTCCCCGCGGCGACACCCATGGTCAGCGAGGCGATCCGCAACGATCCGTCCATCTACCCGCCGGAGGCGGTGGTGAAGAAGCTCTGGGTGGCGCGGGTCATGCCACCGAAGCTCGATCGGGTGATGAACCGTGCCTGGACCGAAGTGAAGTCCGGCAGGTAGCCCTTGGACGACTATGTCAGCATCCAGGGTCTGACCAAGCGCTTCGATGACGTGGTGGCGGTCCACGATGTCAGCCTCAACATCAGGCAGGGCGAGATCTTTGCCCTGCTCGGCTCCTCCGGCTGCGGTAAATCGACGCTGCTGCGCTGCCTGGCCGGCTTCGAGGTCCCGTCCGATGGCCGGGTCCTGCTCGACGGCGAGCCGCTCGCGTCGAGCGAGCCGCACGAGCGGCCGGTGAACATGATGTTCCAGTCCTACGCGCTGTTTCCGCACATGACCGTGGAGAGCAACGTCGCCTTCGGCCTGAAGCAGGACCGGTTGCCGAAAGCGGAGCTCAGGGAGCGCGTCGACGCCATGCTGGAGCTGGTCCAGCTCACGGAGCTGCGCCGGCGCAAGCCGCACCAGCTGTCCGGCGGCCAGCAGCAGCGGGTCGCGCTGGCAAGATCCCTGGTCAAGCGGCCCAAGCTGCTGCTGCTGGACGAACCCATGGGCGCGCTGGATCGCAAGCTCAGGAGCCGCATGCAGTTCGAGGTGGCAGCCATCATCGAGCGGCTCGGCGTGACCTGCATGATGGTCACCCACGACCAGGACGAAGCCATGACCATGGCCGACCGCATCGCCATCATGGACGCCGGCCGGATCGTCCAGATCGGCACCCCCGACGAGATCTACGAACAGCCCAACTGCCGGTTCTCCGCGGAGTTCATCGGCTCGGTGAACCTCTTCGACGGGACCGTCGCCGACGACGAGCGGGATCACGTGACGATCACCACCGATGATCTGGAGAGCTCGCTCTATGTCGGGCACGGCATCACCGGCTACGAAGGCATGGCCGTGGCATTCGCCCTGCGGCCGGAAAAGCTCTTCATCGCAAGAGAGAATCCGGGCAGGCTCCACAACCAGGCCCACGGCAGGGTCGAGGAGATCGGCTATCTGGGCTCCCACTCGGTCTACCACGTCCGCCTGGACCGGGGGAAGCTGATTCAGGTGATCACGCTCAACAACGAGCGCTGGGCCGCCGACCGGCTCCGCTGGGGTGATGCGGTGTGGGTCCACTGGGACGACGAGGCCGGCGTGGTGCTGACATCGTGAACCTTCTCCGCCGCTGGCTGCCCGACCGCCGCTGGGGCGTCATCGCACCGCCGTTCCTCTGGCTCAGCCTGTTCTTCGTCATCCCGTTCGCGCTGGTGTTCAAGATCTCACTGTCGGAGATGGCGATCGCCCAGCCGCCTTACGTGCCACTCTTAGAGTATCTCGACGGCGTGCTGAACGTCCGTCTCAATTTCGGCAACTACACCTGGCTCTTCGACGATCCGCTCTATGCCGACGCCTATCTGAGCTCGCTCGGCATCGCCGCCTGGTCCACGGTCATCTGCCTCGCCATCGGCTATCCCATGGCCTACGCCATCTCGAAGATGCGCGGATCGCTGCAGAACCTTTGCCTGCTGCTGGTGGTCCTGCCCTCCTGGACCAGCCTGCTGATCCGGGTGTATGCCTGGATGGGTATTCTCAAGAACGACGGCATCATCAACAACGTGCTGCTGGCCGTCGGTCTCATCGCCGAGCCGTTGCGTCTGCTCAACACCACCGGCGCCGTCTACGTGGGCATCGTCTACGCCTACCTGCCGTTCATGGTGCTGCCGTTGTACGCCAACCTGACCCGGATGGACCCCCGGCTGCTCGAGGCTGCGGCGGATCTGGGCGCCCGCCCGCTGACCCGGTTCCTCCGGATCACGCTGCCGCTGTCGGTCGGTGGTGTGATTGCGGGCTCCATGCTCGTGTTCATCCCCGCCGTCGGTGAGTTCGTGGTGCCGGAGCTGCTCGGCGGCAACGAGGCGACGATGATCGGCAAGGTGCTGTGGGGCGAGTTCTTCGCAAACCGGGACTGGCCGGTGGCGTCGGCGGTCGCGACGCTGATGCTGCTGGTGCTGATCCTGCCCATCCTGCTCTTTCACCGCTATCAGTCGCGGGAGCTGGAGGTAGCACGCTGATGGCCGTGCGATCGATGTTCAGCTTCTCACGTCCGAGTTTCCCGGGTGTGATGCTGGGGCTCGGCTACTTCTTTCTCTATGCACCCATGCTGGTGCTGATCGCCTACTCCTTCAATGAAAACAAGCGGGTCAACGTCTGGTCCGGATTCTCCACGAAGTGGTACGGCGAGCTCCTGGCCAACGACGCGATGATGGCTGCGGTGGCGATGAGCCTGAAGCTCGCGCTCGCCACGGCGACGCTCGCCGTCGTCTTCGGCACCCTGGCGGCGCTGATGCTGACCCGACTCCGGAGGTTCCCCGGTCGGACGCTGTTCGGCGGCATGGTCACCGCACCACTGGTGATGCCCGAGGTGATCACGGGTCTGTCGCTGCTGCTGCTGTTCGTCGCGCTGGCGGACACGATCGGCTGGCCTGCCAATCGCGGCTTCGTCACCATCTGGATCGCCCACGTCACCTTCTGCATGGCCTACGCGACGGTGGTGATCTCCGCCCGGCTCCGGGAGATGGACACCTCGCTGGAGGAAGCCGCCATGGATCTCGGCGCCAACCGGATCCAAACCTTCTTCGCCATCACGCTGCCTATCATCGCTCCGGCCCTGGTCGCCGGCTGGCTGCTGGCCTTCACCCTGTCGCTGGACGACCTGGTGATCGCGAGCTTCGTCGCCGGTCCGGACTCTACAACACTGCCCATGATCGTCTTCTCCTCGGTCCGTCTGGGCCTGAGCCCCGAGGTGAACGCGCTGGCTACCATCCTCATCGTCACGGTGACGGCGGTCTCGCTGGTCGGCTTCTGGTTCATGGACCGCAACGACCGGAAACGGCAGCGGGAAATGCAGGCCGCCCTGGCACACCCGGACTGAGGCCCATACACTCCGCCGATGCAGACCGATAATCTCCGCATCAGCCAGACCCACCCGCTGATCTCTCCCGCCGTGCTGGAGGAAGAGCTGCCGCTCGGCGAGGCGGCCAGCGAGCTCGTCACCGAGGCGCGCAACGACATCCGTGCCATTCTCCGCGGCGACGATCACCGGCTGCTGGCCGTGGTCGGCCCCTGCTCGATACACGACCCGGTGGCTGCCGAGGAATACGCCGGACGGTTCGCCGGCGTTGCCGCGGAAGTCTCCGAGCAGATCTTCTGCGTGATGCGCGTTTACTTCGAGAAGCCCCGCACGGTGGTGGGCTGGAAGGGTCTGATCAACGACCCGGATCTGGACGGCAGCTACCGGATCAACAGAGGGCTGCGGCTGGCCCGCCAGGTGCTCCTGGCCGTGAACGACGCGGGCCTGCCCGCCGGCACGGAGTTCCTGGACACCACCTTCGGGCAGTACTTCACCGACCTCGTCAGCTGGGGGGCCATCGGCGCCCGCACGGTGGAGAGCCAGATCCACCGGGAGCTGGCTTCCGGGCTATCCATGCCGGTGGGACTCAAGAACCGTACCGACGGTGACGTGCAGGTGGCCGTGGATGCGATCCGCGCCGCCGCACACAAGCATCTGTTTCCCTCACTGACCAAGGAAGGCGCACCGGCGATCCTCGAGACCGAGGGCAATCCGGACTGCCATCTGGTGCTGCGCGGCGGCAGCGCGCCGAACTACGACAGCGCCTCGATCCGGGGCGCCCAGACTCTGCTCAGGGACGCCGGTCTGCCCGACGTGGTGATGGTGGACTGCAGTCACGCCAACAGTGGCAAGGACCCGAGGCGGCAACCGGCTGTGGCGAGAGAGGTGATCGCTCAGCGCCGCGCCGGCAACGCCGGCATCCGCGGCATCATGATCGAGAGTCATCTCAGCGGCGGCCGCCAGGACGTCGGCGGGCAGCTGCGCTACGGGGTGAGCATCACGGATGCCTGTCTCGGCTTCGCAGATACCCGCGCCCTGCTGCACCAGCTGGCAGCGACACTCGCAGCGTGAGCCACGAACCCCGCCCTCCCCGCTGACCCAGGTTCGTCAACCCTGCCTCAGGTCGGCACCCAGAGCCCATGAAATCCCATGGGCACCCGCCAGGGCAGCATCGCCCTGGCGACAGGGCCGGCGGTCACGTCGGTCGCCTCGAGCACGGCGAGATGACTGCGATCGACCCGCTCCTCATAGACCACGCAGAGCAGCCAGCCGTCTCCCTCCTCCGCCGCCGCAGTACGTGGCACGAACACCGGCTCGGAAACCGCCTGTGCGGCCCCGAAGTGGTATGCGTGCATGCACCCGTCGTGCTGGTCGAAGTGCGCGATGCCGCGATGAAACAGATCGTCCGTGCCCGGGCCGCCGTGACAGGCAAAGAAGCCGTGGCGGGCATCCGTCATCGCGTAGCGATCGTCCAGACGCGGGTACTCGCAGACCAGATCCGACCGCCGCTGACGGTCGAGCCCGTCTGCACTCACGGAGAACGTCCAGCAGGCGAAGTGCTGCGCCCAGTCCGTCTGCCGCGTCCGGCTGCCGTCGGCCAGCGGAAACGCCGGAGCCGCCTGCTCGCACAGATCGATGGTGATCCGATCGCCCTCATTGAAGGCATTCAGCACGTGCCAGACGAAGCAGGCATCGGTCTCGAGCCAACGCACACCGCCTCTTCCGTCACGGCGGAGCACGCCGACATGGACCGCCCGGTCCGGCTCCCAGGCGAGGGGCGGCCCACCGGCCCGGGTCCGGGCGAGCGAGATGACCACCGGGCAGACCAGCAGAACGATGAAGTCCCGGGTGACCGCGAAGTCGTGAATCACGCTGGGAAACGGCGTGACCACCTCACGTTCGAAGGCGATGTGCCCATTCGCCTCCGCGACATAGCAGCGGACGCTGCCCGTGAAGCGCCGTTCGGGCTCGTTGGCGAAAAACACCAGCTCGCCCGTAAGCGGATCGACCTTCGGGTGCGCCGTCATGTTGTGCGCGAGCCGGCCGCCGAACCGCCAGACCCCATGGGTTTCCAGGGTCAGCGGATCGACCGCGATGGGTGCATGACCTTCCTCCAGCGCAAGCAGCCGACCGGCATGCCGGAGCAGATTCGTGTTGGCGACGCCGTCGGTCTCGATACCGGCCACGGCGGGATCGTTGGCACGCGGATCGCCGGACGTGGCGAACAGTGCCCTGCCCGCCTCGTCCTCCAGCTGCCACTGCCGGGTCCGGACCCAGCGGTTGCGGTAAGCCACGGCGCCGGCCCGGACATGGAAGGCATGCACCATGCCGTCACCCATGAGCGGGTTGTAGGGCTCGATGGGCGGATACCGGGGATTGGGCCCCACACGGTATAGCGAGCCTGTAAGACCCTGGGGCCAGTCGCCGTCGAGGATCAGGGTGTCCAGGTCGCGCTCCACCCGGACCGGCGCGAAACCGCCGGAGGTGTATGGGCCCATGTCGGGATCTCCTGCTCAGCCGGGCGTCGGAATCTAGTGGAATCGCAGCAGCACCGGCAGTCTTGTCATCTCACGCCGTTTAAACCGTCAGGACTTTCCGGGTCAGCGTTCACTAACAGACAGCCTGCGCCTGCCGGACTACCATAGTGGGTCCACCATCGCCGGGGTCCGACATGCAGACGAGCACCAACCGGTTCCTCACCACCCATGCCGGCAGCCTGCCCCGCAGCGAGACGCTGACCGCCCTGCAGGTCGCGCAGAGCCGGGGGGAAGCCGTCGATGCCACCGAGCTGGCAGCGGCGGTCGCTGCTTCCACCGAAGCGGTGATCGAGAATCAGATCGCGGCCGGGATCGACATCGGCAACAACGGTGAGCAGGCCCGCGAGAGTTTCTTCACCTACGTGCAGCACCGCATGTCGGGCTTCGGCGGCACCAGCCGGAGGCCGGCCTTTCAGGACATGATCCGTTATCCCGGCTGGATCCGACTGAAGATTCCCGACTACCAGCGCGGGGTCAGCCTGGCGACAGCGCCTCAGGCTCAGGGCGCCGTGCGTTACGTCAACCGGGAACCGCTGGACGCGGAGCTCGCCGGATTCGCGGACCTTCTCGAGCAGAAGAAGCGCGCAGACAGAGCGGATCCCTTCGTCGAGACCTTCGTCACGGCACCCTCCCCCGGCATCATCGCCGCCGCCATGGAGGATACGTTCTACGGCGATCTGGATGCCTACATCGAGGCGCTGGGTGTGGCACTGAAGACCGAGTACGACGCGATCCACGCTGCCGGTCACGTGCTGCAGCTCGATTGTCCCGATCTCGCCATGGAGCGTCATACCTACTTCGCGAATCGGAGCGATACCGAGTTTCTCCGCTTCGCGGATCACGTGATCGCCAGCATCGATGCGGCACTCTCCGACATTCCGAAGGACCGGGTCCGCATGCACGTCTGCTGGGGCAACTACAACGGCCCGCACGACGCCGACGTGCCGCTGGCCACCATCCTGCCGAGCCTGATCCGCGCCAACGTCGGTGCGCTCATGCTCTCCATGGCCAATCCCAGGCACGCCCACGAGTACCACCTGCTGACCCCCGGCAACCTGCCCGACGGCATGCTCGTCGTTGCCGGGGTCATCGACACCACCACCAACTACGTTGAGCATCCGGAGGTGGTGGCCGAGCGGCTGCAGAGGGTGAGCGAGGCCATCGGTGATCCCACCCGGGTGATCGCCGGCACGGATTGCGGGTTCGACACCGCGGCCGGGTTCCGCGACGTGGCCGAGGACGTGGTCTGGGCCAAGCTGCGCGCCCTGGCGGACGGGGCCGCGCTCGCCTCAGAACGGCTGTTCTGAGGCGCCATCGCGTCTGTACCCCCGTCCCCTGCTGGGCTAAGGTGCCTGGCTTCCGGGGAGCTACTCGAGGGGAGAGTACATGCCGCGCATCATTCTCAACGTATCGATCCTGATCGCATCGATCGTGCTTGCTTCGGCCGCACGAGCCGAGCAGTTTCATTTCGTCGCACTCGGCGACACCGCCTACAACCCGTCACGGGACTATCCCGTCTACGAGCGGCTGATCGGCGCCATCAACGAAGACGGACCGGCATTCACCATTCATGTGGGCGACACCTGGGGGGTGATGACCTGCACGGAGGAACACCACCGCTGGATTCACGGCTGGTTCGACAAGTACACGCACCCGGTAGTCTACATACCGGGAGATAACGAGTGGACCGACTGCCGCGAAGGCTACGTGCTGGAAGCCTACTCCCGTTATGTGACAGGTCAGGCCACGGCCGACGACCTGAAGGTGCTCGGCACCGTTAGGAGCCTCGATGGCGCCATGGCCGGTGCGGGCTATGCGGACACGCTGGCAAGCCTCGATACCATCCGCAAGGTTTTCTTCAGCGAGCCGAAGAGCCTGGGCGCCGTCACCATGCCGGTCACCCGCCAGGCCGACGTGTCCGAGTTCGACAAGATGGTCGAGAACGCCCGCTGGGAGAAGGACGGCGTGGTGTTCGCCACCGTAGACGTGCCGGGCAGTCAGAACGGCTTCATGATCAACGACCCCCGCCGGGCGGAGGAAGCCGTCGCCCGCAACACGGCCAACGTCGCCTGGATCAAGGATACGTTCGCAGCCGCATCCGCCAGCGAGGCCGCTGCGGTGGTGATCGCGCTGCATGCGGGCATGTTCATGGACGCGCCTGGGGGCGACTTCTCCAACAAGGAGCTGCGTGGTGGCCCCGACGGCCCCTACTACTGGATCGCGCTGGCCATCCGCGACCTGGGAGAAGCCTTCGGCAAACCCGTACTGCTCATCAACGGCGATTTCCACGAGTTCGTGGTGGACCGGCCGTTCTTCGTCTCCCAGGGGGAAGCCACCCTGCCGAAGTACGGCAACGTCACCCGAGTGCAGGTTTACGGTGCGCCGGAGCTCCGGGCCGTGCGCATCGATGTGGACACGGATACGCCCTGGGTATTCAGTTTCTCGCCGCTGTATCTGGAATGAATCCGGTTCCGCAACGGTCCCGCAACGGTCCCGAAGCCGCGTCAGGCCACCTGATAGCGCAGCATGACCCGGGAGCCGTCTGCCAGACCATCGCGGAAGCGGGGTCCCCACGTAGGCCACTCCCGCGTGTATTTCTGCCCCATCAGGGCCAGGATCGCCGCGTGGCGGAGCGTGTCCGTCTCCAGGGATGCCTTGCCTTGCACCACGGGCAGGTTGCGGTAGGCGCCGTCGCTGCGGCTCCAGACCCCCACATCGCCGACCCAGATCCGCGCCGTGGTCAGGCCTCTGCGTACCGCCTCGGCACGCCAGGCGTCGTGGGCCGTGACGACGTAGAGACTGAGACCATCCCGGGTAAACCAGACTTCAGACTGGCAGCGGCTTTCCTGGCCGTCGCTCCTGATCGGCGTTATGTAGATGACCTCGGAAGTATCCGCCGCAGCGGGTAGCGTCTGCGCCCTGACGGGCAGTGCCGCACCGGCCGCCAGCATCGCCAGGCTCCACAGGCTGTCACGACGATTCATCATGTTGGATTCCTCTCCAGATAGGCATGTGCAGGATCAGACACTCACCGCGTCGATCCGTTCGGCGATCTTCGCCGACCAGATCTTCGGACCTTCCCGATGCACCGAGGCGCCCGTGGCATCCACGGCAACCGTAACCGGCATGTCCTTCACCTCGAATTCGTGGATGGCCTCCATGCCGAGCTCGGGGAAGGCGATCACCGTGGATTTCGTGATGGCCTTGGCGACCAGATAAGCGGCGCCGCCAACGGCGATCATGTAGGCCGCCCTGGCGTCACGGATCGCGTCGATGGCAGCCGCGCCCCGCTCCGCCTTGCCGACCATGCCGATGAGACCGGTCTTCTCGAGCATCGCGCGGGTGAACTTGTCCATCCGGGTTGCCGTTGTCGGACCTGCCGGACCGATGACCTCGCCCTTCACCGGATCCACCGGACCCACGTAGTAGATCATCCGGTTCGTGAAATCGACGGGCAGCGGCTTACCCTGCTCGATCAGGTCGACGAGCTTCTTGTGCGCTGCGTCCCGGCCGGTGAGCAGCTTGCCGGAAAGCAGCAGCGTGTCGCCGGATTGCCAGGTGGCGACCTCGGCCGGGGTGAGCGTATCCAGATTGACCCGCTTCACGTCCGCGCCCAGATCGAACTCGATGTCGGGCCACTCGGAGAGATCGGGCGCTTCGAAGTGCGCCGGGCCGCTGCCGTCCAGCGAGAAATGCACGTGCCGCGTGGCCGAGCAGTTGGGGATTACCGCCACGGGCTTGTTCGCTGCGTGGGTCGGGTACTCGCGGATCTTCACGTCCAGTACCGTGGTGAGACCGCCGAGACCCTGAGCGCCGATTCCGAGTGCGTTGACCTTCTCGAAGAGCTCGAGGCGGAGCTCCTCGAGATGGTTCGCCGCACCCCGGGTCTGGAGCGCATGAATGTCGATGGGATCCATCATCGATTCCTTGGCCAGCAGCATGGCCTTCTCAGGCGTCCCGCCGATGCCGACACCGAGCAGTCCCGGCGGGCACCAGCCCGCGCCCATGGTCGGCACCACGGAGAGCACCCAGTCGACGATGGAATCCGAGGGATTGAGCATGGCGAACTTGGCCTTGGCCTCACTGCCGCCGCCCTTGGCCGCCACCTCGACGCTCACCCTGTTGCCCGGCACCACCTTGTAGTGGATCACGGCCGGGGTGTTGTCCTGGGTGTTCGAGCGGGCACCATCCGGGTCGGCGAGCACCGAGGCGCGCAGCACGTTGTCTTCAAACGCATAGGCCCGGCGAACGCCCTCATTGATCATCTCGTCGACGCTCAGGTCTGCTTCCCACTGCACGTCCATGCCCACCTCGACGAAGGCGATGACGATGCCCGTGTCCTGACAGATGGGCCGCTTGCCGATGGCGCACATTCGCGAGTTGACCAGCACCTGGGTCAGCGCCGCCTTGGCCGCCGGTGATTCCTCCTTCTCCCAGGCCTCGCGCATGCCGCGGATGAAGTCCACGGGATGGTAGTAGGAGATGAACTGCAGGGCATCCGCCACGCTCTGGATCAGGTCTTCCTGCTTGATGACGGTTCGGCTCATGGCTGGCACATCGGTGTGGCGAATGGAGGGCGCATTCTACCCCATGCGCCCGAACCCGGACCGCCGTCGGGTTGTTCCCGACCGGACCCCGTGTGACCATACCTTCCCTTCACCCCCAACCCGCTGTAACGGACTCAAACGATGACAAGACCCACCCTACGGACCCTGATTCTGCTGCTCGCTGCCGCGCTGACCCTGATCGGCTGCTCCCGGGAGGAAGTGCCCGAAGGGGACAGCAGCACGGACGCGACGCCAGCCGAGGATAAGGCAAGCGACCTCGCCCACTCGGCGCTGATCGTCGACACGCACATCGACGTGCCGTACCGGCTTCACGAGGGCTGGGAGGACGTCAGCAAGTCGACGGAGAGCGGCGACTTCGACTATCCGCGAGCGAAAAAGGGCGGGCTCGATGTGGTGTTCATGTCCATCTACATCCCTGCGGATGTGGACGCCGCCGGCGAAGCCAAGGCGTTCGCCGAAGGGCTGATCGATACCGTGGAAGCGGTGGTTGCGGACTCGCCCGACAAATTCGGCCTGGCCACCTGCACCGCGGACGTGCGCACGCTGAAGGCACAGGGGAAGATATCCATGGCGATGGGCATGGAGAACGGCGGCGCCATCAGCGGTGACCTGGCCAACGTCGGCTACTTTGCCGAGCGGGGTATCCGCTACGTGACGCTGGCGCACTCGAAGTCCAATCAGATCTCCGACTCCTCCTACGACGACAATGAGCAGTGGGGTGGCCTGTCCGATTTCGGCAAGCAGCTCGTGCCGGAAATGAACGCGCAGGGCGTCATGGTAGACGTCTCCCACATTTCCGACAAAGCCTTCTGGCAGGTGCTGGATCTGACCAAGACCCCCGTCATCGCCAGCCACTCGTCGCTGCGTTACTTCACTCCGGACTTCCAGCGCAACATGACCGACGAGATGGTGGCCGCGCTGGGCGAGAACGGCGGCGTCATTCAGATCAACTTCGGCTCGAGCTTTCTCACCAAGACCGCCCGCGATTACAGCAACGCGACCCAGGCGGCGATCGAGCAGTTCCGGGCGGACGAGCACGCCGCCACGGACGAGGAGGCACTGAAGTCGTTCATGGCCCAGTATCAGGACGAGAACCCCTACCCGTACGCCGATGTGGACGACGTGCTCGATCACATCGATCGTGCGGTGGCACTCGCCGGCATCGACCACGTCGGCATCGGCTCCGACTACGACGGCGTGGGTCCAACGTTGCCCATCGGGCTCGAGGATGTGAGCCGCTATCCCAACCTGGTCAGTGGCCTGCTCGAGCGCGGCTACAGCGAAGGCGACGTGACGAAGATTCTCGGCGGCAACCTGATGCGTGTCTGGGCGGCGATCGAGAGCTATGCTGCCAGCGCGGGTCACCCGGCTAAGTGTGCCCAGCCGGCCCAGAGTTCCTGACACTATCGAGGGAGGACTTGCATGGTCAGCCAGCTTGCACAGGAGATCCATACCAGCGTGCTTCGGCATCTGATCGAGCGCGGCTGGGCCCAGCACTACACGGACCTGGCTGTCGAGTTCGGCGTCAGCACAGAGGAGGCCCGACTGGCGCTCAACGAAGCCGCCGAGTTCGCCGTCGGCTGCTGGATGTCACCGGGTACGGATCAGGTCGGTTCCTGGGCGCCGTTCAACAATACGCCCACCCACTACCGGGTCAGCATCGACGGCGAGTCGAAGTGGTTCGGCCAGTGCGGACTCGAGGTCAACGCGATCCGCTGGCTGGTGCCAGGCCGGGAGGTGGTGGTGGAGACGCGGGACCTCGCGACCGCTGAGCCCATCCGGGTCCGCTACAAGGACGAGAGGATTCTGGAGATCACGCCGGAAACCACTGTGGGCCACATCAATCACCCGATGTGGAAGTGGGGAGAGTACCCTTCCCCGGACAACTGAGAACGCATGAATCTCTTCGCGTGCGAAGACAACGTGTTCAAGTGGTCGCAGACGGACCCGGAATCCCGTGACGGTATCCGGCCCGTGGAGGACTGGGCGGCCGTGTTCTCCATCGATCTGTTCCGACGCCGGCTGGATCCTGACTACCTGTCGAAGATGCAGGGCTACCGGGCAGAGATGCGTACCGTGCTGGAACAGCGGGGCATGACGGGTCCCTGGTTCTTCCGGCCGCGGTAACTCTCCGTCGCAGTTTTCGGGGTCACCCCGCAGGCACCTGTGTCAGTTTGGTGGTGGAAGAACCTTGAGTCCCACCTTCTGCTCGTAGGTACCCGCTGCCAGGGCCATGCGGTCGTCGAGTCGCTTCAGGTGTGCCCGAAACCGCGGTTCCTCGTGGTGAGGCATGAACAGGGGAACCACTCTCGTCGCCGCGTGCGCGTGACGAAGTATCGTCTGCCGGTAGCCCCTGACGGGGACGTCGAGATCGGTGATTCTGAATACCAGCAGCAGACAGTCGTACATCTGATCCAGCTCCTCCGCCGTCGTTGCAAAGGCATCAGGATTGCACGGCGCGTCATAGCGAATGTGCAGATCACGCTGTTTCATCGACTCGACGAGCCTGGCGCCCGCCGCCTTCACGTCAGGAGTCCTCTGTCGCCTGCTCGATAGTACGGCGTAATAGTATTCGCATGCGAATATGAACTGTCCTGTCTCGCGCCCGACGGACACGCCCCGCTCATAGGCCACCATGGCAGACGCGATCTCGCCCTTGAGCTCATGCACCCTGGCGGCATTGCAGTACGCACCGGCCCACATCGGATCCAAGCGTACCGCTTGGTCTGCAGCGCGCAACGCCTCATCCAGATGTCCGGTGAGGCTGTAGACCTGGAACGCTACGCCGAGACTTTCCGCCGTCCTCTCCCGCTCAGGAATTCGAGCCAGGAGCCGCTCAGCCGTCTCGAAATCCCAGAATCGCATAGCGCTGTCCCATGCCAGCATCGACAGAGCCGCGGCATTGTACGGATCCATCTCGAGAGCGGATTTCAAACCTTCTACGCCCGCCTCTATACCATCCGAGTCGCCTTTGTATACGTTGATCGAGAGCCGGACTCGCGCTTCAACGAATCCAGGGTCATATTCGATGGCACGAAGCAGCATCTCGCGAGCCTGAGCCAGTTTTGGTGGATCAAGAGTCAGCGAGAGTAGTGAGGCCCGCTTGTACAGTTCCCACGCTCTTACGTCGGCTGTCTGATATCGGTGGGCAAGGATCGATGCGGGTGCATCCTGAATGTCGAGCTCAACACGGATCGCTTCGGCAATGCCGATCGCGAGCTCCTTCTGAATCGCCAGCACATCCTCGTACTCACGATCGTACTCTGCCGACCACAGCTGACTTCGATCGTCGATGCGAACCCAACGAACGAGTACTCTGAGCTGATTGCCGACACGCTGAACACTCCCTTCGACTACCGTTCCCACGGCGAGACGCTCGCCGATGGTCGGCAGGTCCGCATCCTGCGATTTCAGGATCGCCGACGACCGCCGCGCAGGCACGCGCACCCCTTCGATCCGATTCAGCGCGTCTATGAGGTCTTCGGCCATTCCATTCGCCAACCAGTCGTGATCGCCTTCGGGACTCAGGTCGTCGAAAGGCAGCACCGCGATGGAAGTCAGAGAGGCTGCCGGCAGCGGCATAAATGGCCACAGCCACCAACCGCTGATCAGGAGAGCCGCCATCGCCACAGCTGCTATCAACCGGCGTCTGCCGATAGTCAGCATTGATATCAGCTCACGGCGTCCTGACGTTGCGCGCGTCGAATGTCCTCCGAGGTCCGACACTGGGGCAATAACCTGATAGCCGCGCTTGGGGATCGTCCGTATGTATTCAGGCGACCTGGCGTTATCGCCAAGCGCCTGACGGATCTGATTAATACGGCGATGGATAGTCGCTGGTTCAACAACGGCCCTGGGCCAGAGGGTGTCAAGCAGCTCATCGGAGGAAACGACATGGTCTGCGTGAGCAGCCAGATAGGCCAACACATCCATCGTTTTGGCCTCGAGGTGAACGCACTGTGAGCCGCACGAGAGCCGATTGAGTTCGGGCTCGACCAACCACGCCCCCAATCCGAACGAATTCGACTCCTCCCGCATCCCGCACCTCATGCGTTCTCCGCGAGATCATCCATACAGTACTGAACATCAGGGCACTTTTCACGCGATTGAGTCTGATCGAGAGCCAGTAACTCAGCGAGCCGCGACGCAGGAGCAAATCTTCAGTCGAAAAGGAGAACTTCAGGAGGACTACCAGCCCGACATAGATCACCCTGCCCGACCGACTGACGCGGGGAGAATACGGTGCCAATGTCGGACCTCGCGATGCTGGTCTGCGCTCTGGCTCTGCCGAAATCCGCAGGCTGTGCATCCACACCGCCGGATCTGACGACCGAGACCACTCGTGAGAAGCGCCTCGCGCTAATGCGAGCCTGCCTGCATATGGACACTGTTCCATGGTAGCGGAACATGGTCTGCCATAGAGCGATGCGGAACGACCGGTCGTCCGCAACGCCGCAACCGATGACGGCAATCGTCTTGCTGATTCTATTGCTGACAGCGGCCTGCTCGAGCCCATCACCCGCAAAGCCAAGCACAGTCATGCCTACCCTCCATTCAATCCGCGCAGCACAGCGTAATGAGATTTTTCGGTCCTGCATGCGCTGGTTCTACGAACGTCAGATCCGTGGCGTGTATGCCGCCGGTGTCATCCCAGTGTTCGCCTGTCAGGAGACGGCGCGCCGAAATGCAAACGCGAGGTAGTCCTGGCGGGCGATAATGTACGCGCGACCGCTTCAAGCCTGCTCTGTCCTGCTGGCCAACCCGGCTACAGCGGACCGCTCTGGCGAGCGGCTCTCCCCTGGCCAGCGCGACCTGACCACGCCACAACGTGTTGTCGATGAGCATCCGTCCACCAGAACGCAACAGGGTCAGGCCGAGCTCGTAGCGGGATTCGGGTATCCGCTCCGCTTGGTTAGGATGTAGGCGTCATTCGGGGAAGGGCCTTGTGATCGTTCAGACAGCTCGCGACATGCTCGACCACGATGGGCGCCGACCAACGATACTCCTTTGCCAGCTGCTGATGTCCAGCGGCATGTGGCTTGCCAGTACCGCCGAGGGTGCTCCTCGAAACGCGACGGCCACGGCTTTCTACAGCGCCAGGCTTGGATTCCCGGGAGATGGTGTAGGCTCGAATTCTTCTGAGCGGGAGTCTGCACCACGATCGAACGTGTTCGTCTGACAGCGGAGCTGATCGGAATCTCGGCCGTCGTCCTCTCTCTGTTTTTCGTCGGATCCGAGCTGAAACAGACGCGGGAGATGGATCTCGCCCAGCTTCACTTCGAGCAGGGCTTTTCGACACGAACGCTCGCTAGCCTCCAGCAGGAGATCTCTTTCACAACGGATAGTTTCCCTGACATCAGGATCGCCGCGTGGGAGGGTTGGAACATGCCCGGAATGGAGAGTTACTCATTCAACGCCATGATGAACGGCGTCCTGCACGCCTCCGAGCAATAGTCGGCTTCAACTCGACAGGTGATCGATCAGCCGCCGGATGAAGGCGGTGCCCGCCTCCACCTGTTCCAGGCTGATGAACTCGTTCGGCTGGTGCGCCTGGTCGATGCTGCCCGGGCCGCACATGACCACGGAATGGCCGCCTGCCTGAAATTGACCGGCCTCCGCCCCATAGGACACGGACTCCACCACGTTCTGGCCGGTGAGCCGCTTCACCAGCGACACTGCCGGCGAGCCCTCCGCGGACTGGAACGCGGGCACGTTGGCCTTGATCTCGAACTCGATGCATGCATCCGGCGCAATGGCCTGCATCTCCGGCTCGATCACTTGTTTCGCGTGGTCGTGGAATTCACGGAAGTACGTGCGCGGGTCTTCACCAGGCAGCGTGCGGATGTCGGTCACGAACTCGCAGTGGTGAGCCATGATGTTGGTGGCCGTGCCACCCTTGATCACTCCGCAGTGCAGACTGGTGTACGGCGGCTCGAACGCGCAGTCCGCAGGCGCCTCCCGGGCGTTGCGCTGCTGGCGCTCGTGGATCCAGTTGATCAGCCGGCCGGCGATCATTACGGCGGACACACCCCGATGCGGCTGACTGGAGTGCGCTTCGTGACCCGTCACCCGGGTGACGAAATGAAAGATGCTCTTGTGTGCATTCACCACCCGCATCATCGTCGGCTCACCGACGACGACCGCCTCCGGGGCCGGCACCGCCGCCGTCAGCGCCTCGATCAGCGCCGGTGCACCCAGGCATCCCACCTCCTCGTCGTAGGAGAGCGCGAAGTGAATCGGGCGTTTCAGCGTCCCCATCTCTGGCACCAGCGCCAGCGCAATGGCGTAGAACGACTTCATGTCACAGGTGCCGCGACCAAACAGCCTGCCGTCCCGCTCGGTGACGCTGAACGGGTCTGTGTCCCAGTCCTGATCGTCGATGGGCACCACGTCGGTATGCCCCGACAGCACCACCCCACCGGACACCATGGGCCCCACGGTGGCGAACAGGTTGGCCTTGGAGCCATCGCCGTTCCTCACCAGATGCGATTCGACACCATGCGCGGCAAGGTAGTCGCGCACGAAGTCGATGCAGGCCAGATTGGAATCACGGGAAACGGTGGGGATGGCGACCAGGGCCTCGATCATGCCCCGCGGGGTGTATGTCTGAGTCATGCGGGGAGCATATCACCTGGCTCCCGGGATTTTGGATCTGAATCCATTTGATCTGAATCAACGAGGCTTCGGTATCTGCGTATGTCGTCCCGAGGCCTGGTCGGTTGAGATAGCACTGCTTTCTTCAGCGTCACAAGGGATAGACCACCATGCGCGCAATCAAACTGGCAGCCATCGCTGCCGCCATGACGGCAATCTGGACGAACACCGCGCTCGCCACCGAGGCAGGCGACTGGATCATCCGGGCCGGTGTTTCCGACGTCGTACCGAAATCCACCAACGGCACCATCGCACCCGAGGCCCCCGGAGACCCGGAAATCAGGCTGGATGTCGACGACGCCGCCATGCTGACGTTCGATGGGACCTACATGATCACCGACAGCTTCGGTGTGGAGCTGCTCGCGGCACTGCCTTTCCAGCACAGCATCTACGGCTCGGTCCCCGGCACGCCCGGCAAGATCAAGCTGGCCACCGTGAAACAGCTGCCACCCACCCTGAGCGCCGTCTACCGCTTCAATCCCAGCGGTCAGTTCCAGCCCTACGGCGGGGTCGGCGTGAACTGGACGATCTTCTTCGACGTCAAGCAGAAGGGTCCACTCGACGATCCGGACATCGACCTGCAGCTCGACAATTCCCTGGGCCTCGCCGCCGTGGTGGGTATCGACATCGCGCTGACCGAGAAGATGTTCCTGAACGGCAACATCCGCTACATGGACATCGACAGCAAGGTGAAGGTCAATGGTGTGAAGGTCGTGACCGCCAACGTTGATCCATGGGTCTACGCCATCAATATCGGCTGGCGGATCTGATCCCGATTTTTGCCGGCACTGGGGCGGTCACACAGACCGCCCCATTTTTTTTTGCCGTGCCGGTCGGGGTCAGCCCTGAACCTGATGGGTGGCGGCGACAGGCCGCTCCCGCTGGCGAAGTAGCCACTGTCCGTTTTCCTCCAACGCCGCCTCGCCCGCGGCGCGGAGAATATCGAGCTTCACAACCAGTGTCGGTGCTCTGCCCAGCAGGCTGACCGCATTGGAGAAGATCCGTACCTGGTGCTGGTACTGGACCATCAACTCCCGTTCCGCCAACCGGTGGGCATACATCTGGCTGGCGGCAATCACGAACGGCAGCAGACCCATGAGGGCGATGAGCATGCCCCCAGACTCGGTCCCGCTGAGCCCGCGGCCGATGGCCAGGACGATGGCGGCAGCCAGCACACCGGCGAAGCAGACCAGAGAGATGGTGTTGGTGATGCGATGGCGGCCGGCCCGCTCAGCTGCTTTGCGTTGATAGTAAGCGTGCTGGTCCTTGACCCAGTGCTCCGCGCACAGGCGTATCCGTTCGTCCGTTGAGCCCCGGTTCGCCGAGTCCGCACGGAAGCCCGCATAGCGCATCACGTTTCGGATCCAGCCCAGCTCCAGATCCTGGCGCCTCAGAAAGCTGTCGTGACTGAACCGACTCGGATTCTCCATGCGCACACCGGCCACCGCCCAGAAGAACTGCACGCGCAGTCCCTCGGCAAGCACCCGGTAGTCCAGGAACTTCCGCTGCCAGGCGTAGCGCTGGTCCAGCCAGGCAAGCAGGAGCACGAGAGCGATGCAGGCGATATAGGGATAGATCATGACGTCGATCCCCGGCCAGTCGGCGTAGACGACGAAGCTCGCCCCGGCCAGCAGGCCGAGCGTCAGCGTGCCCATGATCTCCCGATGGAAGAAGCGCTGATAGCGCTGCGAGAGTGCGTCCGCCCGCTGATACAGGGTGTCGATGTCCTGCACCCCCTGATCGCACTCCGCGAGTTCCTCGCTGGGTAGCAGCGGCGCCGACGCGGCGGGATCCAGAGGCACCTCGAGATCCCGGGAGAACTCCGACATGCGCTCGAACACCAGGCGGTATCGCTCGGGCAGATACAGCGTGCGCGGCTTGATCTCGTCTCGCGTGTACCAGTAGGTCGCACCGGGCTCGAGACCCCCGCTCGGGGGGCCGGCTTCCTGGCGCGAACAGGCGATGTGAAAAACCAGGTCACTCTCGTCCTCGGTGAAATCGATGGGGGAGCGATGCTGGCCTTCGGCGATCAGATCGATGACGTCGTGCTGGTGGAACTTGATGACGTGACCGGTTCCGCCCGGTGCGCTGGATGGCCTGCCGTCCCAGACCGCCAGCAGGATGTGGCTGTGGGCTGCCAGGTAAGCGCCGAGCTGGGCGTACTGGTAGTCCCGCCCCGGACCGGGCCGCTTGACGTCGTCTTCATCGAGATCCGGCAGCAGCGGCAGCTCGATGCACTCGCCGAGCCGGCGCATGGCCTGGAACTCGGCAAGCGACTCACCCTCGAAATCGCTCTGATACAGGTGCTCGGGCATGGGCAGAAGCACCACGATGGGTATGCCGAGCTCGTGCGCCACCTCGGCTGCTATACGGTCCGCCCCTTCCGCCAGCGGCGTCATCACCAGCAGCGGCAGATCCGGAAACTGGGACATGAGTGACTCGAAGAACGCACGGACGCGATCCTTGATCAGGGTCTCTTCCGTGGGCAGCAGATCGCGATGGCCGGTCACCCCCACCACCAGCGGCACCCGACCGCGCCGGTTCCGCACCGGGCCATCAGGCCTGGGGACCGCATCGGTGGCGCGTCCGTCATCCCGTTCTGGCACCCCTGAATTCATCGCTTACCGGCTCTGCTCGTCCACCGGAGCTTCGCGTAAACTACCACCATGAACAACCGCTCCGATCTGATCGACGAACTGCTGAGCTCGTATCTCAAGATGCCGGTCATGATGCATTGGGAGAAGTCGAGCGGCCTGCCGTTTCCCGACCGGTTCGAAGATTCCCGGGTGGAGTTCCAGGGCATCGCCACGGAGTGGCTGGAGCTCGAAAAGATTGCCTGCACAGCCAAGGAAACGCGGATCATTCACGGCCTTCCGGCGCGCCTGATGCTTACTGACCCCGCGCTGGAAATCACCATCGGCCAGACCGCGCTGGACAAGTGGCTGAAGCGGTTTCAGCTCCCCTACCGGCTGGAACTGGGCGAGCAGGGACTGATCGTGCATACCGAGATTGCCGGATTTCCGGTGGCCGAATTCGAAACCACGCTGGAGGTGGTGGGCGGCTGGTTCGTCCTCAAGCCCAAACGGGCATCGTTCTTCGGCGTGCCGGGTTATGTGTCCTCCATCTTCCGGACCTACCTGCCCGTCCCACCGCTGTCCCGTGAATCCCGTCTGTCGGCCATCCAGCATGCGCCGGGGACGCTGACGCTCCGGTTCTCTCTCGGCGACATCGAAGAGGAAGTCACACCCGGTGTGCTGATACGGCTGCGGCGTCGCTTCTTTCCGGTGGTCGATCAACTCACCACGATCCGCAACTAAGCCGTCGCGCTCTCGGGTGCGGCGACGCCGGTCGCCTCCCTGAGCGCCTCGAAACTCTCGTCCAGACACTCACCGAAGAAACCCGGATCCGGCATCATTTCCCGGCAGCTCGTCAGCGACACCATGACCCACCCGCAGTAGCTGAACACCGGGAAGATCAGGCCCATACCGTCGAAGATAGGACCGAGCCCGAACTGACTGACCAGCCGGGCACCGGCACAGTAGAGCGGCACCTGGGGACCGGGCACGTTGGTTACCACGCAATTGAAAGGCACACTCATGCGCTCGGCGAGCCCGTATTCCGTGTAGAGCCGCGCGGCCAGCGCGGCAGTGGTGGACGGAATGAACTGGGAGTAGTCCGTCAGCAGCTTGGCGCCCACGGCATTGGTCATGGCCTTCGAGGTCACGGCGCTCTCATGCACCGACTTCAGGCGCTCCAGCGGATCGGCGATCTCCGTACCGAGCGGCACGGTCATGGCGGCAACCTGATTCCCCATGGCGTTCTTGCCTTCTGCGCCACGTACGGAGATCGGCGCCATGGCGATCAGCGATTGATCCGGCAACTCCTGCTTGTCCTCGAGGTAACGCCTGAGCGCGCCACCCACCAGAGCCAGCACCACGTCGTTCACCGTGGCGCCCGGCACCGCGTTCTTGATCGCCCGTATCGTCGCCAGCTCGAAGCGGCGGCCTTCCACCACCCGATGCCCGGTGACCTGGTGATTGAACCGGGTTCTCGGAGGCTGAAACCGTGGCGGCTCCAGCTGCCGGTCCGCAAACAGCGCGCCCAGGCGCCCCATGGCCGGTACCGTTCTGGCCATCACCTCCGCAAACCGGAACGGCTGTGTGATGTTGTTGATCTGGGCCCGGAACAGCAGTTCCATGGGGTTTGGGTCGCTCTCGCCGCTCCACGGCTTCGACTTGGGAATTTCCGCCGGTTGCGGCTCCAGATCGTGAATCGCTTCGATCAGGTCCACCCCGGACATGCCGTCGATACAGGCATGGTGGATCTTGGTGACGATGGCGTAGCTTCCCTTCGGCAGGCCGGGAATGGCATCGAGACCTTCCACCACCGTGAATTCCCACAGCGGGCGGGTGAGGTCCAACGGCCGGGAATGCAGTCTTGCAACCTGGATACACAGCTGCCGCCAGTCACCGGGTTCCGGCAGGCGGATGTGGCGGACGTGATATTCCAGGTCGAAGTGCTTGTCCTCTACCCACCACGGATGGTCCAGGTTGAAAGGCACGTTGACCACCTTCTCTCGAAAGCTGCGGGCGAGATGGAGTCGGGATTCGATGGCCCGCAGGATGTCCTTGAAGCCCTGCTTGCCGCCCTTCACCGTCGACGGGTCGTAAATCATGATGCCGCCGATGTGCATCGGCGTCGTCGGTGTTTCGAAGTACAGGAATGACGCGTCCTGGCCGCTCAGCTGCTGCATGATGCCCCCCGTTGCCGCAGACCCTTGCCCGATTATGTGTCGCACCGGCAGCACCAACAAGGCGGCAGCGGATGCTAGGATGCCCGGATCACGTCGACGGGAGGCCGCATGCCCGGGTTGCTCCGAATCTCTGCTATCGGGCTACTCCTGCTGTTCGCGGCCGGTTGCGAGCCGAAGGAACGCCGACCGGGTCTCTGGCTGTCCGGTGAGGTGGTACAAGCCCCGGATGACTGGTCGTTCGTCGCCGACTATCCGGAGATCTTCGTCGAGACCCATCCGTGGTACGGGATCCCTTTCTCGGTCACCACCGTTATCGGTACCCGTAACGGCAAGCTCTACGTCCCGTCCATCTATGACGGCGAGAAGGCGTTCCCGGGCAACAAGTACTGGAACTCGGTGATCGCCGACAACCCCGACGTGCGCCTGAAGATCGGCGACAGGCTCTACGAGATGCGGGCCACCTGGGTCCGCGATCTGGCCGAGTACCGTGAGGGGGCGCTCGCGCTTGCCGACAAGTACGACAGCTGGGCCCGCTGGGTCCAGGACGAGGACAGCGCGCCCACCTTCGTGATCATCCGCATGGATCCGCGTTGACAGCCGATACCGTCACCCGCTGGCTGCTGGCAGGCGATCCAGCCATCCGCTGGCAGGTCATGCAGGACCTGATGGAAGAAGACGCCCAAACCGTTCACGCCATGCGCGCCCTGGTCGCAACGGAAGGCTGGGGAGCGAGGCTACTCGAGGCGCAGGCGGCGGACGGCGACTGGGGCGGCGGGCCCTGGGTATACCGGAGCTGGGCCTCAACCCTGGAAACCCTCACGCTGCTCCGGGAACTGGGTCTCGACCCCGGTAGCGCAGAGGCCCGAAGCGCCATCGCCCGGGTCAGGGCCCACAGCAACTGGGGACCGTACCACGACCATCGTCCGTTCTTCGAAGGTGAGACAGAGCCCTGCATCAACGGCCGGGTGCTCGCCCTGGGCGCGTATTTCGGGCACCCCGCCAAAGGGCTCCTGGACAGGCTGCTCGGCGAGCAGCTGCCCGACGGCGGCTGGAACTGCGACGCACCTGGGAGCCAGCGATCCTCGTTCAACACGACGATATGCGTGCTGGAAGGGTTGCTGGCCTACGAGCAGGCGTGCGGAGTCGATGCGGCGGTCACCGAGGCACGCCGCCGCGGTGAGTCCTACCTGCTGGCCCGGCGCCTGCACCGGTCCCTGTCCACCAACAGGCCCATCGAGGTCGACCGGAAGAGCGGCTGCAGCTGGCGGTCGTTCGCCTTTCCGACGCGCTGGCGATACGACGTGCTGTGGGGCCTAGACTACCTGCGCAGGGCCGGCACCGTTGCCGATGACCGGGTCGGTGAGCCGCTGGACATGGTTACCCGCAGCCGACAGCCCGACGGCCGCTGGCTGCTCGACACCTGCCACGAAGGCGCGGACCACTTCCAGATGGAGCCGGTCGGTGAGGCGAGCCGCTGGATCACGCTGAGGGCTCGGCGGGTGCTCGACTGGGCCGCGCGGAACGAAGCGCGCTGACCTCACTCGAGCACAGCGCAAGTTCATCCGCGCGGTTGTCGGCAGGCGCTCAGTTGCCAATGAGTCGGCTCAGGAATCTGGAGTTGGCTTCCTCACACATTGCCAGAGATGCGAAGCGTGCCGATATCGCTCCAGCAGTCGCCTCGGCGAACTGTCGCATGTAGTCGGCACCCCCGAGCTCGCCTTCAGCCTGAATACGCAGCTGCTCCATTCTGGATCTGCCATCCATCACGGAATCATAGCGCTCGAGCAGGTCCGGAAAGCGGCTGTGCAGCTCTGCTACTCGGGTTTCCGACTCTGCGTTCAACGACTCGATGAAGTCCGCAATCTCGTCTTCTCTCGCCGCGCAAGCCAGGAGCCCCTCCCGTTCGACCGGATCGACCGCGTCTTCTGCCCAGCCCCGATATTTTCCCCCTGCAATCCGTTCGAGAATCGCCAATATGAGAGGAACCTCCTCTTCCGCGAGTTGTGGAAGGAGCGGTTCAAACGCTTCGACGATAGATGCTGGCTGTGTCATCGGATCTCCGTACACGTTGAAAACAAGTAGTTCTCCCGGGTCGTTCTACAACCCGGCATTGGCGAGCGCCGTACGGAAACCCGAGTACTTCGGCTGATCGATGGCGATCTGATTGACCACGGTGGTCCTGAGATGCTCGATGAGCGCCGGATCGCCCAAAGCGCAGCTGCCGTCACGAAGACTATTCACCAGGGCCCAGCGCAGGGCTTCAAGATCACCCTCCATCCCGAGCAGCGCCTCGAGCCGCGCGAGCTCGTCCGCGCGATGTCGTGCACCCAGTGACAGCTCCCGATCGACGATGTCCAGGCTGTTGCTCGCCACACGGGCGAGGAACTGGGTGCGTCCGGTGGTCACGCTCATCACGTCGTCGCGCAGAAAATTTCTGACGCTGATCACCAGCTCGTCCACCCGCGGCATGTCCAGATTGCCCGACCGCACCTCCGGCTCCACCAGCTTGACGGCGCCGGGGATCAGCAGGTTCACGCAGTCCACCTGGCATTCCGAGGAGCGGCGACCGATGGCCGGCCGTTCCACGGTCTTGTCGGGGCCGCTCCGGTAGTGCTCGGCCATACCAAGACAACCCACGGCCCACCAGAAGGAGCCGAACACCTCCCAGAACTTGACGTGGTCCGGATCCACCTTCTTCCCGGATTCCGCTTCGTAGCCGGCGAAGAGATCGGCATACTCGCCGAAACCGCCTACCGGCAGCTCCGTTCTGCCGAAGCGCCAGGAGTTGGTGCAGATCCAGCCGAGGTCGCGCATGGGGTCGCCGATGTGGGCGATCTCCCAGTCCAGCACGGCATTGATGCCCTGCGAGTTCACCATGAAGTTGCCGTTGCGGAAGTCGTTGTGCACCAGTGTCGACTCGTAGTCCTTCGGCAGGTGATCCATCAGCCAGCGCCCCGCGTAGTCGATCATCGGCTGGGGCGTGTTGAGCAGCTTGTAACGTTCCCAGGTCTGGTTGACGAAGTACTCGGGCGGTGCCGTTTCGAGCTTGTCCCGCAGACCCGTGGCATCGAGATCGATGCCGTGGATGCGTGCCAGCACCTGGCCGCATTCGTAGGCGAGTCTGCTGCGGACGCTTTCGAGCTCGGGGGCCCTGGCGATCCGTGCGCCCAGCGCCTCACCATCCAGCCACTCCATGATGAAGCCGGCGCCGATCCCGTCCGACTCTTCGAGCACGTAGTAGACCTGCGGCTCCGGCACGCCCACGGCCCGCGCACAGGCCATGAGCTTCGCCTCGGTGGCGAGACCCGGAGCAACCCGGGTCTCGGTTTGCACCACCACACCGCCGGGTGCCCGGCGCATGCAGACCTTCCGGTGACCCTGAGCAGTGTCGATGGTGATGCGGTAGGTCTCCTGGCTCGCACCACCCGACAGGCGCTCGGCGCTCACCAGCCCCGTGCAGCCTTCGATCTCCCGCTTGAGGATCACCTCGAGCCGGCTTTCGAACTCGGCGGTGTCCATGGTCAGCCCGCTTCTTTGACGCCCTTGGGCGCGCGCTGCTTCATGTAGCCGAACATGTAGCCCGCCACGCGGCGCATCTGGATCTCCTCCGCGCCTTCCGTGATGCGGTAACGACGGTGGTGACGGTAGATGTGCTCGAACGGCTTGTGTCGCGAGTAACCCAGACCACCATGCACCTGCATGGCCTGATCCGCCGCCTGGCAGCACAGCCGGTTCGCCCAGTAGTTGCACATGGACACCTTGTCGGAGACGGAGAACGCGCCGTACTTGTCCATCTGCCATGCGGTCTTGTGGATGAGTGCGCGCAGCATCTCGCACTGGGTCTGCAGCTCGACGAGCGGGAACTGGATGCCCTGATTGGACGAGAGCGGCTTGCCGAAGGGCTTGCGCTCGGTGGCGTACTTGACCGCCTCGTTGATGCAGAACTGTCCCGCACCGAGGCTCGATGCCGCCTGGCGGATACGGTTCTCGTTGAAGAAGTGCTGCACCACCTGCAGGCCCCGGCCCTCACCACCGAAGATGGAGGCGTGGGGGACCCGGACGTTGGTGAAGGACACGCGGCCGTGGTCCGTGGGCATGTTGAAGGTCCAGAGCATCTCCTCGATCTTCACTCCCTGCGCCTCCATAGGGGTGAGGAAGGCCGTGATGCCGTCACCGTCGCCCGGCTTGCCACTGGTGCGCGCCATGACCATGTCGTACTTCGCCTTGTGGATGCCCGTGTTCCAGGTCTTCTCGCCGTTGATCACCCACTCGTCGCCATCTCGTTCCGCATGGGTTTCCATCCAGGTGGCGTCGGAGCCGTGATTCGGTTCCGTGATGCCGAAGGCGAAACCCTTGCGGCCTTCGGCCAGATCGTCCACCCACTCCTTCTTCTGCTCCTCGGTGCCGTAGTTGAGCATCAGCAGCAGACCGACGTTGTTGCCGACGATGGAGTGCTCGTTCTGCAGGTCGTTGTGCAGGCCCAGGCCCTTCACCGCAAGGTGCTCGCGGATGATGGCCATGCCGAGGTTCGTGCCTTCCATCCCGCCGTATTCCTTCGGGAACGGATACCGGTAGAAGCCGGCCTCGTCGGCCAGACGCTTCACCTTGAACAGCAGCTGCTCCCACTCCTCGTTGGGCAGACCGCCGCGGTCCCAGTCCGTACGGGCGTCTTCCCGCCGGTGGTCGAAGAAGCGGATGTTGTCGTCGGTCTGCTCGAGCGGCTTGATCGTGGTCTCGATGAAGTCGTCCAGACGCTTCAGCAGCGCGGCGATGTCCTCCGGAATTTCAAAGTCCATGTGGTTCCCCTGACAGGTTTTTGTTTAAAACACGTTATAAGATAACCGACGCGCCACGGCAACGGTATGCCTCAGCGACCGGACCCCACGGCAGCCGAATCTGACCCGACGGCCGCCGTCTCCAAAGCCTTCTCCGCCGCCACCATGTTGCGCACATCCTCAAGCAGCGCCTTCGCATCGAAAACGATACCGTCCTTGATGGTGTAGGCAATGCCGCCCTCACGGATCAGCCTGCCGGTCTGCCGATCCAGCTTCATGTGCCCCGTGCCGTAGAGCACCTTGAAGTTACGCACCGGATTCGCGGGCACCAGGATCAGGTCCGCGCGTTTGCCCGGTACCAGCGAGCCGATCTCGTCCGCGAGACCGACGAGCTCGGCGCCGTTGAGTGTCGCTGCCTGGATCACTTCCAGCGGGTGGAAGCCCGCTTCCTGGAGCATCTCCAACTCGCGGATGTAGGCGAAGCCGAACAGCTTGTAGATGAAGCCCGCATCCGATCCCGCCGCGACCCGGCCACCGTTATTCTTGTAATCGTTGACGAAGGTCATCCAGATACGGAAGTTCTCGCGCCAGGCGACCTCGTCTGCCGTAGTCCAGTCGAAGTGATAGGAGCCGTGCAGGCGCGGATCCGGGTTGAAAAAACGCCTGAGTGGCGGCCACGTGTAGTCGGCATGCCACTCGGCGTCCCTCACCCGGGCCAAGTCCCGGTTCGCTTCGTAGATGGTGAAGGTAGGCACCAGCGTGAAATCGAGAGAGATGAGCTCGTCGCGCACGGCGTTCCATCTTTCGGAGCCGGGTGGTGCCGCCTGGCGCCAGAGCCGGCCTGCCTGACCGAAGCGCCACTGCTCGTCGGAGTAGTTGTAGTCCGGCGGGTAGTCCTGGATGGTGCGGTCCGTAAACAGTGCCTCGGGCAGCCCATACCAGTGCTCCATGCTGTCGAGTCCCATACGCGCGCTGGTGAGCACGTTCACCTGGTAGACGGCGGTCTGATCGTGGTGGTGGGAAGTCTGCAGGCCCTGCCGCTGAGTCTCGGCCATCACCGCCTCCAGCGCCTCGGCGCGACCACCGCGGAGCTTCACCCCGTCGGCGCCCTTCTTCTTGACTGCGCGTACCCAGGCCAAAGCGGCGTCCGGGTTGGTGATGCTGCTGCCGGGAAACATGCTGTGCACCACCAGCCTGGGTGCCGTGATCTCTCCGGCAGCGGCGCGATCCCGGTGGGCCAGGGTCCACGCGAGCCCCATGCCCGCACCCGTCTCCCGCACGGTGGTGATGCCGTGAGCCAGCCACAGCTTGAAGATGTATTCCGGTGGGGTGAGCGGGCCGGTGAGCCCCTGGCTGACGGTGCCGATGTGCGCGTGCGCGTTGACGAAGCCGGGTAGCGCATACATGCCCGCCCCGTCTATGGTGCGCACACCCGGCTCCCGGGCCGAGTCGGTCGCCCCCTCGATGGCCGCGATACGGTCGCCTTCGATGCGGATGTTAACCGGGCCCATGGGCGGCGATCCTTCGCCGTTGACCAGCATGACCCCGCTGATCATCAGGACCGGAAAGGGACCTTCACCCTCCTTGCGGTCCGGGGCCGGTGGCGGGACCTGCACCCCCAGGCGCGCGGCGAGTGCCGGACCTTCCTCACCCGGTTCGGGCCGCGTGGTCGCCCCGTGACCGTAACCCGCACCCGACCCGGTCAGCATGCCGACGAGCAGGCACAGACACCACGTGCCCGCATGGCCTCTCATGCCTGCCGCCTGCATCCGCCCTCCCCGGCTCGCACTGCGAAGGCAGTTATCTTACAGTAGCGGGCTGTTTTGACCCCGGGGGAAATAAAGTCTTATGTATCAGGAGCTTCGCGAAGTCTGGAACGAGCTCATCGCCGACGGTAGCCCCTTCGCCATCACAAAGGTGACGGTGCGCGGCCAGCAGATCAGAACCTACGCCGCCGCCCCGCCTACCGTGCGGGATCTCTGGCTCGCCTCGGCCGTTCACGGTGAGCGGGATTATCTCGTCTACGAGGACGAGCGGATCAGCTACACACAGGCACACGCCCAGGTAGCCTCCATCGCCAACTGGCTCCAGGATCAGGGCGTAGGCGTCGGCGACCGGGTCGCCATCGCCATGCGCAACTATCCGGAGTGGCTGCTCTCCTACTGGGCCATCGCCAGCATCGGCGCCACCGTGGTCGGAGTGAACGCCTGGTGGGTGGGACCGGAGCTCGTCTACGGCATGAACGACGCGAAGCCGAAGGTATTCATCGCCGACGTGGAGCGCCTGACCCGGGCCTTCGAGCACGCCGACGAGATGCCGCCCATGAAGCTGGTCGGCGTGCGCATCCCGGGTGGCTGCCCGGCTGGTGTCACCGAGTGGTCCGAGCTGACGAGCCGCGGCGGCGAAATGCCTGACGCGGACATCGACCCGGACAGCGTCGCCTGTATCTTCTACACCTCGGGCACCACGGGTCACCCAAAGGGAGCAGAGCTCACCCACCGCGGCTGCGTCAACAACGCCATGAACCTGGGCTTCTGGGCCACCTGCCTGGCTACGCTCAACCAGCGGCTCGGCAAGGCACCACCCGCCGATCCGGATAACGTGCCGGTGGCTGCCGGCCTGCTCACCACCCCGCTTTTCCACGTCACCGCCAACAACTGCGTCGCCTACGGCACCACCATGGGCGGCGGCAAGCTCGTGCACATGTACAAGTGGGACGCGGGTGAGGCATTGAAGATCATCGAGCGGGAGAAGATCACCGCGTTCACCGGCGTGCCCACCATGTCCCGGGAGCTGGTCAGCCACCCGGACTTCTCGAAGTACGACACTTCCTCCCTCGCCTCCGTAGGCGGCGGCGGTGCTCAGGTGCCACCGGATCTGGTGGGCAAGATCGACAGTGCCGTGGCCACCGCGCGCCCGAATACGGGCTACGGCATGACGGAGACCTGTGGCGTGATCACCTCCATCTCCGCCGACTTCTTCGTCGACAAGCCCGCCAGCGCGGGACCCGTGCTGCCGAATTTCGAGGCGCGTATCGTCGATGCGGAAGGCAACGACGTGCCGACGGGCGGTGTCGGCGAGTTGTGGGTAAAGGGTGCGCCGGTGATCGCCGGCTACCTGAACCGTCCGGACGCCACCGCCGAGACCATCACCGACGGCTGGCTGCACACGGGCGATATCGCCCGCTTCGACGAGGACGGCTTCCTGTTCATCGTCGATCGCGCCAAGGACATGGTCATCCGCGGTGGCGAGAACGTCTACTGCGCCGAGGTGGAAAGTGCCCTCTACGAGCATCCGGCCGTGGCCGAGTGCAGCGTCTTCGGCGTGGCAGACGAGCGCCTGGGAGAGGAAGTGGGTGCAGCCGTCTACCTGAAGCCCGGTGAAAGCCTGGATGCCGAGGCGCTGCGCACCTACTGCCGAGAGCGGATCTCGGCGCATAAGGTGCCCCGTTATCTGTGGTTCCTCTCCGAACCGTTGCCGCGCAATGCAAACGGCAAGTTCCTGAAGCGGGCGCTGCGCGACCAGTTGAATCCGGCGGAGGCTGCCTGACGATCGAGCAGGCCAGCGCCCGGCGAGCGGCAGGTCGATGAGTTTCCTGTTGGATGCGCTGGTGTTCTTCGGCGCGGCCATCCTGGTGGTGCCGATCTGTCATCGATTGGGGCTCTCCGTGGTGCTCGGCTACCTGATCGCCGGGGTTGCCATCGGCCCCGACGTGCTCGGACTGATCGGCGAGCAGCAGGAAGCTGATGAGGTGCTGCACTTCGCCGAGCTCGGTGTGGTGCTGCTGCTCTTCATCATCGGCCTCGAGCTGCAGCCGCGACGCCTCTGGGTGATGCGCCGGTTCGTGTTCGGGCTCGGCAGCCTGCAGATCGGTGTCACGACACTGGGGATCGGCGGGCTCATCGCCGTACTGTTCGGCTTCGGCTGGCAGCCGAGCGCCCTGCTCGGCTTCGCGCTCGCGCTGTCGAGCACCGCGTTCGTACTGCAGCTGCTCGCCGAACGGAAGACGCTCAACCAGCCGCACGGCCGTGCGGCCTTCGGGGCGCTGCTCATGCAGGACGTGGCCGTCATTCCCGCCATCGCGGTGCTCGACGTGATCAACCCGAACACCACCTCAACGGGCAGTCGCGAAGACGTGCTGCTCATCGCGCTGGTGGTGGCCGGGCTGTTCGGCGCCCGCCTGGCCCTGCGGCCGCTGCTCCGGTTCGTCGCCGGCACCGGCATTCACGAGCTCTTCACTGCCGCCGGTCTGGCCCTGGTGGTCGGCGCCGCGCTGACCATGCAGTCCATCGGTCTGTCCATGGGTCTCGGTGCCTTCATCGCCGGCATGATGGTTGCCGATTCAGAGTACCGGCATCAGCTCGAAACGGACGTGGCACCGTTCAAGGGCCTGCTGCTGGGGCTCTTCTTCATGGCGGTCGGAATGTCTGCGGATCTCGATCTGCTGCTCGACGAGCCGCTCGTGGTGCTGGGCCTGACTGCGCTGCTCATGCTGGCGAAATCCGTGCTGCTCTATCCGCTCGCCCGGCTGGTAAGGCTCGACCACGCCGAGGCGATCCGGACGTCGGCCGTTCTGTCACAGGGCGGCGAATTCGGCTTCGTGCTCCTGACCACGGCGATGCTGGCTCAGGTCATCGACAGCCGGACCGCAGACCTGGCCGTGCTGGTCATCACGGCGTCCATGATGCTCACACCGGCCTATACTGCGGCCCTCGAACGGCTGCTCCACCGCAGGCGGGCGTCGCTGCCGTTCGACACCATCGTCGACGAGCCGGAGAATCCGGTGGTCATCGCCGGTTTCGGACGCGTAGGTCAGATCATCGGCCGGATCCTGTCCATGCGGCACATCCCGTTCACCGCCCTGGAATCGAGCTCGGCTCAGGTGGAGTTCGTCCGTCAGTTCGGCAACCGGATCTACTACGGCGACCCCTCCAACGTCGAGCTGCTGCGCTCGGCACACATCGAACAGGCGAAGGTGCTCATCATCGCCGTGGACGATGACGAGGCGGCCGTGCGCATGGCACGTTCGGTAAAGGCGCACTACCCGGGGGTGAAGATATTCGCCCGAGCCCGGAACCGGCGCCACGAGATACAGCTGAGGGACGTCGGGGTGGATTTCGTGATCCGCGAGACCCTGGGCTCGAGCCTCATCATGGGCGGCGAGGTGCTCGAGTCGCTGGGTCTGGCGCCTGCCGAGGCCGCGGAGGCGATCGACGTGTTCCGCGTCCACGACGAACGCACGCTCGCCCAGCAGATGGCGGTGTATCACGACGACGAGGCCTTCCGGCAGACGGCCATTGCCGCGGCACGGGAGCTCGAAGAGCTGTTCAACGCCGACGCAGCATCCGTTCGATCGGCACGGACGGACGCGCCGGCGGACGGCTAAGCTGCCCTCTCCAGTGGTGAACGTGCCTCGTCGGTGAGCGCGGCTACGGCGTCGTCCAGTGAAAGTATCTCCTGAGCCTTACCACCGAGCCGACGCAGCGCCACGGTACGCTCCTCAGCCTCGCGCCTGCCCACCACCAGAATCAGCGGCACCTTGGTGACGCTGTGCTCGCGGATCTTGTAGGAGATCTTCTCGTTCCTGAGGTCCAGCTCGGAGCGAAGCCCGGCTCGGGTCAGCACCGCCTGCACCTCGCGCGCGTAATCGTCGGCCTCATCCGTGATGGTGGCCACCACCACCTGCAGCGGCGCCAGCCAGAGCGGGAAATGGCCGGCGTAGTGCTCGATCAGAATGCCGCAGAACCGCTCCAGCGAGCCGAACAGAGCCCGGTGGATCATCACCGGCGTCTTGCGCTCACCATCCGCATCCACGTAGGTGGCACCCAGCCGGCCGGGCATGTTGAGGTCCACCTGCACGGTGCCGCACTGCCAGTCCCGGCCGATGGCGTCGCGCAGCACGAACTCGAGCTTGGGCCCGTAGAAAGCACCCTCTCCGGGATTCAGCTCGTACTCCACCTGCATCTCGTTGAGGGCCTTCAGCAGGGCCGCTTCGGCGTGGTCCCAGACCTCGTCCGATCCCACCCGCTGCTCGGGTCGGTCCGCATACTTGACCCGCACCTCGTCGAAGCCGAAGTCGTGATAGATCTGATGGATCAGCCGCGACGCCTTCAGGCACTCCTCTGTGATCTGCTCGTCGGTGCAGAAGATGTGCGCGTCGTCCTGAGTGAACGCCCGTACCCGCATCAGGCCGTGCAGGGCGCCGGACGGCTCATAGCGATGCACCTTGCCGAACTCCGCCAGATAGAACGGCAGATCGCGGTAACTCTTGATCCCCTGCTTGAACACCTGGATGTGTCCAGGACAGTTCATGGGCTTCACTGCAAAGACCCGTTCGTCCGGCGTCTGGGTGAGGTACATGTTCTCACCGAACTTTTCGGCATGGCCCGACTTCTGCCAGAGCGAGCGATCGAGAATCTCCGGCGTGTTCACCTCCTGATAGCCGGCCTGGATCTGCTTCCTGCGCATGTAGTCGATCATCTGCTGGAACAGCGTCCAGCCATGGGGGTGCCAGAACACAGCACCCGGCCCTTCCTCCTGCAGATGGAAGAGATCCAGCTCCCGGCCGAGCCGGCGGTGATCGCGCTTCTCCGCCTCTTCCAGCCGCTGCAGATAGTCCTTGAGGTCCTTCTCGTTCGCCCACGCGGTGCCGTAGATGCGCCGCAGCATCTCGTTGTTGGAGTCGCCACGCCAGTAGGCGCCTGCCAGTGACATGAGCTTGAACGCGTTGCCGAGCTTGCCGGTGGAAGGCAGGTGCGGCCCGCGACACAGATCGATGAAGCCGCCCTGCCGGTAAAGGCCGACCTCCTCCCCATCCGGGATGGAGGCGATGATCTCCGCCTTGTAGAACTCGCCCTGGGACTTGAAGAACTCGACGGCCTCCTCCCGGTCCCACACCTCGCGGCGGATCTCCTCGTCACGGGCCACGATCTCCCGCATGCGCGCCTCGATGACTACGAGGTCGTCGGGCGTGAACGGCTCCTCCCGGGAGAAGTCGTAGTAGAAGCCGTTCTCGATGGTCGGGCCGATGGTGACCTGAGTCTCCGGAAAGAGCTCCTTCACCGCTTCGGCCAGGATATGGGCCGCATCGTGACGCAGCAGGTCCACACCTTCGGGCATCTTCGCGGTGACGATCTCGACGGTGGCGTCGTGCTCGATGGGCAGATAGACGTCCTTCAGCACACCGTCCACCTTCACGGCGAGGGCGGCCTTGGCCAGCGACCTGGAGATATCCGCGGCCACGTCGGTGCCGGTCACAGGTCCCTCGAAGGACCGGACCGAACCATCGGGTAGCTTGATATTCACCATTTTCCTGTACCTGCTTTGCCGCCAGAGGCCGTAAAAACGCGCGATTGTGCCACCGACGCCCGATCCGGTCGACCGCGCGGCACGAATGGCCTGGCAGATGACTTGAAAAACCGGCCACCGCCCCTACTTTTTCCACCACGGGTGCTGGGAGCGTGTGCTTCCGCCCGACGTCTCCATCTGTGGAGCAATTTTTATTCAGAACTTTTTAATCAGAATCGTTATGAATGGAGGTTGTTTTATTATGGCAACGTTTGACATCACCCCACTGTTCCGGACCGGCACTGTCAGCTTCGACAGGGCCTGGGATCAGCTAAACACCGCTCTCCACCTCGACGGCTCCGGTTACCCGGCCTACAACATCCTGCGGCTGGCTGACGACGAATTCCGGATCAGCCTTGCGGTACCGGGGTTCACGGAAGCGGAGATCAGCGTGGAGACACGCGAAGGCGCGGTCTGGGTCAAAGGGGAGCGGGCCGTGGACCCGAACCACAACCAGTACCTTTACCGCGGTATCCATGCGCAGGCCTTTCAGCGCACGTTCCAGCTGCCCGAGCATGTCCGGGTAAGCGGTGCGCGGCTCGAGTCCGGGATGCTGCATATCGACATGGTGCGCGAGCTGCCCGACGCGCTGCGCCCGCACAAGATCCAGGTCACCCGTGGCGACACCTCCCGCCCGACGCTGGAGGACGCCTCGAAAGCGGCCTGACCACCCGCGCTAGCGGCGGTCCGGCGACCCTGCCGGACCGCCGGCAATCCAGCGGTCCACCTTGCGTTCGAGCAACCCTAGCGGCAGCGGGCCGCTGCCGAGCACCAGATCGTGGAACGCGCGCAGATCGAACCGGGTACCCAGGGCCGCTTCCGCACGGGCACGCAGCTCGCGGTACTTGAGCATGCCGATCATGTAGGCAGTGGCCTGACCCGGATCGGTGAGGTAGCGGCGTACCTCCGCACGGGCCTGGCCCTCCGTGATCATGGAGTTGGCGAGCATGTAGTTCACGGCCTGCTGCTCCGACCAGCCCATGGCGTGCAGACCCGTATCGACCACCAGGCGGATGGCACGGAACAGCTCGTTGAACAGCCGGCCGACCTCGGAAAGTGGGTCCTGATAGGTCCCCGGCATCTCCTTCGCCACCCCTTCCGCGTAGAGCGCCCAGCCTTCCGTTGCGGCGGTGATCCTGGCCCGTTTGCGGAACTCGGGTACACCTTCGAGCTCATTGGCTATGGCGAGCTGCAGGTGGTGACCGGGCAGGCCTTCGTGATAGGCCGTGGCTTCCAGCTCCCAGCGCGGCATGGCCGTCATGTCGATCAGGTGCGCGTAGTACACGCCCGGACGGGAGCCGTCCGGCGAGCTCATGTTGTAATGCTGGGCGGCACCCGGCTGCTCCCGGTAGGGCTCGACCCTTTTTACGACCAGATCCGCCTTCGGCAGCAGGCCGAAGAATGCCGGCAGCTGGACTTTGATGTTCTCGAGCACGGCGGTGGACTCGTCGAGATAAGCCTGTCGGCCTTCATCCGTGTTCGGGAAGTAGAGGGCGGGGTCGTCCTTGTCGTCGCGCAGCCAGGAGAAGAAAGCATCGCGACTTCCTTCGAATCCCAGCGCCTGCTTGAGCGCATCGAAGGCCTCGTGCAGGCGCGCCACCTGCTCGAGACCGATCGCATGGATCTGCTCTGCGGTCAGATCGGTCGTCGTGTTGTAGGCCAGTCGCTCCCGGTAGTAGGCAACGCCGTCCGGCAACCGGCTGGCACCTACGGCAGGATCCGGCGCGTTCGGCCGGTCGATGTCGAGCCACTCGAGCAGGGAGCGTTGCGCCGGCCCCCAGTCATCGAGCAGCGCCGCACGGCCTTCCTCGAGATAGGCCTGCGCCGCATCCGCGTCGAGCAACCCGTCCTCCTGCAGCCGCGCTACTTCGGACTTGAAGTCAGCCCAGATCGGATTGTCCGTACCGGAGTCGTCGAACGGTGCGCCGCTCACGACGGCGCGGGTCTCCCGGGTGACGATGTCGAAAGCGAAGTACGGCGGGTGCACGCCCCGGTCCGCGTAGAGGCGGGCCCGGTCGATGAGCTGCAGCAGCACGCGCGACGACTCGCGGATGCGGCTGACGTAGTTCGCGAGATCCGACTCGTCGTCCACCTGGTGCCAGGCGATGATCAGCTGCGGCAGCATCCGATTCAGAGCGGTCGTGCCCTGATGAAACAGGTAGACGTCCGTCCGGAATCTGTCCGCCGCGGCAGCACGATCCGCGAGGTAGAGCCAGAGGTCATAGGACTCCTGCGCCTCGGGGGTGAGCACGTCGTAGTCGAACTGATCGACCAGCTCGGCGGCCGTCTGCTGCTGCCAGGCGATCACGCGGTTCAGACCGGCCTCGGAAAAATCGCCTACCTCACCATAGTCGGCGTCCTTGATGCCGTAGAAGGCCTTGCGCCAGGGAAAGAAATGCAGCTCCTCGGCGTAGCGGTCGTCGAGCCATTCGGTGAGCCGTGCGGACTCGGCTTGCGGATCCGGCTCGATCGCTACCGGTGTGGCGGTTTCCCTGCCGCAGCCGGCGAGCCAGGCGCAGAACAGACAGGCAGTGATCAGGCGCAGCATGGTTCCTCCTCCCCTCGGGCTCAGTTCTTGGCTCAGGTCGCCTCCTCGGCCCAAGGATATTCCATCTGCCGGGCCGTCCGCCGCGCAAGCTCAGGATCGGCAAGCCGTGAAACCAGATACAGGCTCATGTCGATCCCCGCAGCGATGCCGGCCGACGTGATCCGGTTGCCGTCTTCCACCCAGCGTGTGTTCTCGATGACGTGCAGCAACGGGAAGCTCCGGCGCAGCTCCGGAACATCCGCCCAGTGCGTGGTCACCCGGCGCCCGTCGAGCAGTCCGGCCCCGGCGAGCAGAAAGGCGCCCGTGCACACGGAGGTCACCCATACGGCACTTACGGCCTGACGCGCAATCCAGTCGATGATGACGCGCTTGTCGAGCTCCGCCGTGTGCACACCGCCCGGCACCACGAGCACGTCGATGGCCGGGTGGTCGGTGATGGCATGGTGCGCCAGCACCTGGAAGCCGTTGCGTGCCACGACACACCCACCGGTTTCACCGACCAGGAAGACGGCAAGACCCAGGGCGGGCTCGAGCCGGGCCGCGGTGGAGAACACCTCGAACGGCCCGGCGAAGTCGAGCACCTCGACCTCATCGTAGATGTAGATGCCGACGTTCATGAGATCCGGTCCGCAACCGTCTTGAGAACGCCGCTACCCCATCAGCCGTCCAGCGTCTTGTTCCACGCCACGATACGGTCGGCCTGCGCCTCGAGCAGCGGGCCCGTGTCGCCCTCGATGGTGATGCTGGTGATGGTGTCACCCTGCTTCACCGCATTGACCACCGCCTGATCCGCGTCCCCTTCCACCTCGCCGAAGATGGTGTGCTTACCGTCCAGCCACGGCGTCGGCACGTGCGTGATGAAGAACTGAGAGCCGTTGGTGCCCGGCCCCGCGTTCGCCATGGACAGCTTGCCCGGGGTCGAGTGCTTGAGCGACGGGTCGCACTCGTCCTCGAACTTGTAGCCGGGGCCACCCGTACCGTTACCGCGGGGACAACCGCCCTGGATCATGAAATCGGCGATCACCCGGTGGAACTTGAGCCCGTCGTAGAATCCCCGGTTAGCGAGGTTGACGAAGTTGGCGACCGTGACGGGCGCCTTTTCCGGCAGCAGGTGCACACGGATGGTGCCACGACTGGTTTCAATGATGGCGTTGATGCTCATGTCTGTTCCTCAGCTGCCGCTCGATTCTTTCTTGCCCATCTCGGGCGCGTGATGCGCCGGAATGGCGGATGCCGCGGTTGCCTGCTCCGACATGGCTTTCACGGCACGCTCGTTCTCCATGATCTTCGAGATGACTGCCTGACCGGCGCGCTCGAACACCTCCCGGTTGGCAATGACGTGAGCCTGGGATTCCCGGTACGAAGCCAGCATGCCGTTCACCTCGGGAACGACGTAGCGGGCCACCATGTCCCAGCTGCGTCGCGTGGCTTCCGGGTTCGCCCAGTCGTTGACAAAGCCGATCACGGTGCCGAAGCCGCCGGTCAGTTTCTGCAGCCGGTTGATGGTGTCCACCAGGTCGTCCGGTGTGCCGATGATGGCCATGGCATTGTCGCCGCCGGACATCTCCTCGATGGCCTGATCCGGGCTGTCGTAGGCCACCGCGCCTGGACGCATCAGCGTGCCCACGGTGTACTCGTTGTGCCAGCGCAGCAGGCCGTGCTTGGCTTCTTCCTGCGCCTGCTGCTTCGTCTCCGCCAGATGCCAGGACAGCACCACCCGCCAGTCGCCGCGGTCCACCGCATTACCGTACTTGACCGCACTTTCCTCGGCGAAGCTCCACTGGGTGGGCAGCGCCATCAGCCCGGCCGTGGACATGGAGCCGATGGAGAGCACGCCGGTGCCGTGCTTGCCGGCCAGGGTCATGCCCGAGGGACTGATCATGGAGGCGACCGCGAAGGGCAGATCCTCCTGGACGGGCAGCAGCTGCAGGCGCGCATCCTTCAGGGTGAACCAATCCGATTCATGACTGAACCGGTCCTCGCCGCGCAGCAGACGACGGATGACGCCGATGGCCTCGTCCTGCCGGTCCCGCTGAACCATGGGATCGATACCGAGGGTGAAGGCGTCCGACGGCAGTGCGCCAGGGCCGCTGCCGAAGATCACCCTCCCGCCGGTCATGTGGTCCAGCTGGACGATACGCTGAGCGACGTTGAACGGGTGGTGATACGGCAGTGACACCACGCCGGTGCCGAGCCGGATGCGGTGTGTCCGCTCGCCCGCGGCAGCCAGGAACAGCTCCGGAGAGGCGATGACCTCCCAGCCGGTGGAGTGGTGCTCGCCGCACCAGAACTCGTCGAACCCGAGCCGATCGAGTTGCTCGACCAGATCCAGGTCCCGGCGCAGTTGCAGGGTGGGATTTTCCCCGATGGGGTGATGAGGTGCGAGAAACGCACCGAACTTGACGCGCGTCATTGGATTGCTCCCGAAGACAGTGAAAAGATGGAAAGCATGCATTCTGGCATTTCCGTCCTGGTCTGACCAATCGCGTATGATCCGGCCATGATCACCTCCGCCCCGGTTCAGCAGACGAGCGAAACCCCGGCCCAGACGCGCCTGCCGCTCGGCGTGATCTGGTCGTTCACCGGTTCCCGCGTCGCCTTCTCCATCATGGGCGTGATGTTCGGCGTCTACCTGATGAAGTACGCCACCGACGTGCTGCTGATCGCGCCGGCCACCATGGGTATCCTCCTCGCTGCCGCCCGACTCTGGGATGCCTTCACCGATCCGCTGGTGGGCTATCTTTCCGACAGAACCCGCTCCCGCTACGGACGCCGTCGGGTCTGGCTCTACGCCTCGGCGCTGCCGGTGGCCATCGGCGTGGTCATGGTCTGGGCACCGCCCGAGTCATTGTCCGGCGCTGGCCTGGTGTTGTGGATGGTGGTTGCGCTGCTCGTTTACGAAACCGCGAGCACCGCCTACGCGATCCCGCACGGCGCCCTCGGCATGGAGCTCACGCCCCACTACCACGAGCGGACCCGCCTGTTCGGCTACGCACACATGATCGGTTTCATCGGCAGCGTGCTCGGCATGGGTACGCTGCAGCTCATGACCATGGCCGAAGACAAACGGACCTTCGCCTTCGACCTGTCCCTCGTCGCCGGCGTCGTGGTGTTGGTAGCCATCGTCGTGACGACCCGGTTTCTGCCCGAGCGCGCCGAATATCAGGGTCGGGGCAACGACAGCGTGCTGCGTGCCGTGACCGACGTCTTCAGGAACGGCCACGCGAGGCTGCTGCTCATCGTCTTCGCCATTGAGACCTATGGCATCGCCAGCATCATGACGCTGACACCCTACCTGGTGACCTACGTCTTCCCCATGGAGGCGAAGCTCGTGCTGGTGATGATGACCTACGCCCTGCCTCAGGTGCTGTTCACACCGTTCTGGATGTGGCTCGCCCGCCGGGTGGGAAAGCAGCGCGCCTGGACTGGAGCTTTGCTCTGCTCGGCCGTGCCCTTCGTCTGCTTCTTCCTGCTGCAGGAAGCCGGGATCACGTTCTGGATCCTCACCTTTCTCTGCGGCTTTCTCGCCGGCTGCGGGGCGGTTGTCCAGCCGGCCATCCAGGCGGACGTCATCGACTACGACGAGCTCACCACCGGCGATCGCAAGGAGGGCGCCTACCTTGCCGTGTGGAACCTTGTCAGGAAATGCTCGGCGTCGCTGTGCGCACTGATCACCGGCCTCGTCCTGCAGTTCGCGGACTTCGAGCCCAACATGGTGCAGAGCGAGGAGACCGTTCACGCCATCCGCGCCGTGTTCGGGCTGCTGCCGGCAGCCTGCTACCTGATCGGCGGACTGCTGTTCAGCCGCTTCACGTTCAACGAGCTCGAGCACCGGGCGGCGCGCGAGGCCATCGACCGACGTGCTTGAGTTCCACATCCGGCAGGCTACCATGCGCCTCCACATGACCCGCCCTGCCCCACATGCGCCTGCTGCTCGTCACTGACGCCTGGTTTCCACAGCTGAACGGTGTGGTGCGCGCACTGTCCACGGTGCGCGAGCACTTCGAAGCGCTGGGGCACGAGGCGGTGGTGCTCGGGCCCGACCGGTTCCGGAGCATACCCGCCCCGACCTATCCCGAGATCCAGCTGGCGCTCGCTACCCCCCGCTCGGTGGGTCGGATCATCGACGAGGTGGTGCCGGACGCCGTCCACATCGCCACCGAAGGTCCACTCGGACTCAGCGCCCGATACAGCTTGAGGCGTCGCGGCATGCGGTTCACCACCTCGTTCCACACGCTCTTTCCGCAATACCTGGAGCTGCGCTTCCACATCCCGGCGCGCTGGACGTTCGCCGGCCTGCGCTGGTTTCACGGCGGCGCCGCAGCGACGATGTACAACACGCCCAGCATGCGGGACATGCTGGCCGAGCACGGATTCGAGAATCTCGTGCAGTGGGTCCGCGGCGTCGACACCAAGCTGTTCCGGCCCGTGCCTCCCGTGGAGCTCGGCCTGCCTCGCCCAATTCAGCTCTACGTCGGCCGCATCGCAGTGGAGAAGAGCATCGAGGATTTCCTGGAGGCGGGCACGCCGGGCAGCAAGGTGCTCATCGGTGACGGGCCGCAGCGCGAAGATCTGGCGGCTCGCTACCCCGACGCGCATTTTCTCGGAGTCAAACGTGGCGAGGATCTGGTCGCCCACTACTGCGCGGCGGACGTCTTCGTCTTCCCCTCACGCACCGACACTCTGGGTCTGGTGAATCTGGAAGCCATGGCCTGCGGCATCCCGGTGGCCGCCTATCCGGTCCAGGGACCCAAGGACGTGGTGGCCGACAGCGGCGCCGGCGTGCTCCACGAGGATCTGGGTCAGGCCATCATGGGTGCCATCGGCATCGACCCGGCCGTCTGCCGCGCCCGGGCGCTCGAGCACACCTGGGAAGCATCCGCGCGGCAGTTCGCGGGCAACCTGGTGCCCGTCAGAGTCCCCGCGTAATGGACACCAGGTAGGAGCCGTAGGCGGCCAGGATGACGGCCGCCTGAGGCCAGCGTACACCGGTCCGCAGCAGCAGAAACACCAGCACCAGCACGGTCAGGCTGGCCAGCATGGGCAGATCGAAGATCAGCAAATCGTGGTCGAAGCCGAGGGGCGCCATCATCGACGCCACGCCTACCGGCAGCAGGGTGTCGAGCACGTTGGAGCCGATGAGGTTGCCGACCGACATGCCCACCCGCCGGCGCAGCACCGCCGCGATGGAGATGACCACCTCCGGCAGGCTGGTGCCGATGCCGACGATGGCAATGCCGATGTAGGACTGGTCCACACCCCATTGGACGGCCAGAGTCATCGCCATACGGACGATGAGCTCGGCGCTGAGCACGACGAGGGTAATGCCCACCACGAGCCGCAGCCAGTGCGCCGTGATTCGAAACTCTCCCGGCTTCGTCCGGTTCGCCCGGTTCGCCCGACGGCCATTGAGCAGCTCCTCCTCACGCAGCACGGCATAGAGATAGGCCGCAAAAGCGAGCACCAGCAGCAGCCCTTCCCATCGGTCGACCGTGCCATCCAGACCGACCAGGGCCAGCAGGCCGGTCGCCGCCAGCAGCGCGCCGCCGTGGCGAACGACGCGGGCACGCTCCAGCTGCAGCGACCCCAGCAGTCCGCCGAGGCCGACGACCAGTCCCAGCTGGCCGAAGCAGCTGCCGATGGCGTTGCCGATGATGAGGCCGGCGGTGTCCTGACCGGCGACGGCTTTGAGCGCTGCATGCACCGTGACTGCGAGCTCGGGCAGGTCGCTGCCGATGGCCAGCACCACCACGCCGACGAAGAAATCCGAGACGCCGTGATGACGGGCGACGACCACAGCGTTGTCGAGGACGACCTTGGTACCCCAGACGATGACCGCCAGGCCGAGGAGCAGGAACGCGAACGGGGCGGACAAGATCACCCGGTTGTCGGACTCAGGGTCTGAACCAGATCGGCGAGCTCCACGCCCGTTCCTGCAGCGTGGCGGGCAGATCCGGGCGCGGTGCCACGTCTGCCCGCAGCGCATCCCAGGTAGACCAGCGGCAGGTCGGATTCTCGAGCACCCTCACGTAGTAAAAAGCAGCAGAGCCCGGATCGAAGTCCGGATCCTGCCAGATCGCCCGCAGCTCCGCGGCACCCACACCCCCCGATATGCTGCAGTCCGTGAGGTCCACCGTGGCGCCGTTGTCCGGACAGCGATGCGTGTCCGGATCCACCCGGCCACCATCCGAGCAGGCGACGTCGTAGACACGTTCGCGGGGTTCGCTGCCTTCGAGCCAGCCCTTGATGACCTGCAGGCGCTGCAGCGGCGTCCCCTGAGGATCGCGCAGTGCCCAGAGCACGAACTTGGGTGATCGCGTCCCGTCGGCAAGCAGCTCACCGCCCATGGGCACGCCGGCTGCATAGAGCGCCATGACGTCGGCACCCTCCGCGGGCAGGTCGTATCCGGCGAAGAGCCGGACCTGGATGCGGGGGCCGGTGGTGGCGAAGGTCTCGCGGCGACGGAAGGCGTCGTAGATGGCGTCCCGGGTGTTCGCCTCCGCCCAGACACCGGTGAGCCCCGAAGCACCGGTGAAAGGGTAATAGGTTTCGGCATAGGTCCCGTCGGGAAGGGGCGTAGAGCCCCTGAGATCACTGCGGGCGTTCAGCTCGCCGCTCGTGCCCATGTAGTCGAACTCGGAGAACGCGCCGGCGGCCACGTGGGTGTCGCTGGCGCCCACCACACCGAGCCGGTAGGGATTGGCGCCCGTGCGGGCTTCGATCTCGAGCCCGCGCAGAAAGGCCTGCCGTACGTAGCTGCCCGAGGGTGTGCTCGGCACCATGGTGCCGATCCGATAGGGATAGATCTCGAAGTCCGCCCACTCGTCGTTGGGAGACAGCATCGGGTGGGTATCCGATGTGCCCTTCACCTGGGTGATCTCCACCAGTGGCTCGTTGCGGATCCGCAGCTCCGCATAGGCCCGGTCGATGGGATTCCCTGCCTGATCGGTCATCTCGAACATCATGCCGTCCGAGCCGTTCGAGTTGTGGGGAACAGCCAGGCTCTCGATGCCCTGCTTCCGCAATCCGTCCATCCACTGCCAGAGGTCTTCCGGATTCGCGGAGTCGAGCCTGCTGAACGGCAGCTCGGGCACCCGGCTGCCGCGGAAGATCACGTTACGGTGCAGATTCTGCCGCTCATCGCCCGACGCGGAATACTCATAAGCGATGAATGTGGTGAAGGTGCCAGGGTCGTTGTGCCGCTCCGCGGCCTCGATGACACGCTGCCAGGCGGACCTGAGTACGACCGGGTCGTCCGCGCCGAGGCCACGCAGGGAACCAAAGGCCGCCCGACGGGCCGCGACCGTGGTGGCAGCCCGTATCATCTCGGCCTCCGGTCGCTGCCCCGCCGGGGTCGTCGGATCGTTCATCTGCTCCATCATGCCGAGGTAGGCCGCGTGATCCGTCACCGCTTCGAAATCCAGCGGTGAGCGGAGCTGCATCTCGAAGCCTGCAGAGTGATGGATCGCTTCTCCCTTGGCATACCGGTAGGCATCGTCAGGGGTGGCCCGGGTGCCGAAGATGAAGGCATCGGCGGAAAGCATCGTGTGCACGTGCAGATCGCCGAAGTAGGCGTTGCGCGCCGGATTGGTTTCGATCGATGGAATGGCGGGACCGAACGCTGTGGCTTCGGCAGGGCTCTCAGTCGATGCCGTGTTTTCCTGAGCTTCGCGGGTACAGCCCACCAGTGCCGCCAACAGCAACAGCCCGCCGAGGCTGTCTTGCGCTATGCCCATCGTCCACTCCCGCTCCGCTCCCCGGCCGATTAAACCAGAGGCTTTCTCAGGGAGACAGTTCAATGTGCCCCAGCTTTTCCGGATTGCGGACGATGTACACCCGATGGATCAGCCCGGCGTCCACCTCGAGCTGCACCGTGGCGACGAGCCGCGGTCCCTGCGCGATCACCAGTCCCGGGTTGCCGTTGAAGCTGGTCCAGTGGATGTCCATCTCGCCTTCCGCCGCGAGCCGCTCCACCACGTGCAGGGTCACCCGCGCGATCCGCTCCGGATCGGTCACCGGGATGATCGCCGCGCTGACCACACCGCCACCGTCCGCATAGGCCACGCAGTCTTCGGCGAACAGTGCCACCAGCCCCGGCAGATCCCGTTCGGCGACGGCCGTGAGCATGGCCTCGAGCAGCTGCCGCTGCATAGCCGGCGGTCCGGCAGAGCCATGACGCTCGTCTCCGGCCAGGTGCGTGCGGGCCCGCCGGTACCGCTGTCGGCAGCTGGCTGCCGAGCTGTCCAGCATGGCACCGATGTCGTCGAACGGCAGATCGAATCCTTCCCGGAGCACGAACACCGCCCGTTCCGTCGGGTTCAGACGGTCCAGCATGAGCATCAGACCCATGCTCAGCTGCTCCGCGAGCTCGGCCACACCTTCGGGACCGGACACCTCTTCCGGCGCGGTCGGCAGAGGCTCGGGCAGCCACGGACCGGTGTAGGCCTCGCGCCGCCGCTGCTGCTCACGGAGCCGGTCGAGTGACAGGTTGGTGACGACCCGGGTGAGCCACGCTTCTTCGTTGTCCGGCGGTGTGGCGAGCTTCAGCCGGCGCAGGCGTGCTTCCTGCAGCACGTCCTCGGCGTCCGCCACGGAGCCGAGCATCCGGTAGGCCAGTGTTTCAAGGCGAGATCTGGACACCCAGCACCTCTCCCGCAATTCTCGTGGTCAGCACGGCGAACCCGGAGGACCGCACGTCTCCGACATCGTAGTACCAGCCACCGAAACCGCCCAGCGCCAGCACGGTGAGCACCGCACCAGCGGCCGTCGCCCGCTGCAGACCGGCACTGCTGAGCGCCGTCGGCCTGCCGAGTCGTGACAGGGCGATGCCCGTGCCGTTCAACCCGTGATACAGCCCGGCCACCGCCAGCAGGAAGTAATACGGGTAGAAGTAGCCTGGCACCGCGGAGATGGAGAACGCGAGCCCCTCGAAGCCCGGGTAGACGTCGTAGAACCACGACGACCCCCGCACGGCCAGGATGTGGCCACCGATGAACAGGAGCAGAAAAAAGCCGGCGTAGCGGTGCCAGCGCGCCCGGGTCGAAAGCGTGCGCTTCGGCTCGACGACGATGCGCAGCACGCCGACGCTGGCGTGCACCGCCAGCGCCGCAAGCAGGATCGCCTCGACGGGTGCGAACTGGTAGAAGGTGCGCAGCACCCCCTGCATTCCGTCATAGACCCCGGGCCCCAGGCTCGCGAGCCAGGTATTGGTGAGGTGCAGCGCGAGGAATACCGCGAAGGTGAGGCCGCTGACGGCCTGAATCTGTTTCAGCATGTCACAGCTCCTTGGATCTCCTCGGACTACCTTCCGAGGGAGGGTCGGTCGGACTGATCCGACACTCACTAGACGTCCGGGAGCTGGAAAATGTGACAACCCGGCGAAAATACCGGTGTTTTCAACCCTCCTCGGCTGCGGCTGGCGGGTTCATGAGCCCGGCGAAGTGATTGTCCCGGGCCAGCTTTTCCAGAAAGGTCGGCTCGTAGGCCTCCTCCGGGAACTCCCGCACCAGCTCGTCGATCCGATGGGCATCGGCGCCCACCAGGATGCGCCAGCGGTCGTTCTTCACGCCGTCCAGGATGATTTCCGCCGCCTGGGCCGCCGTGGTGGGCGCCTTGTCGCGGAACTCGATGCCACGCTGATGGATGGCGCGACGGATGTCGTCGTCGGGCAGGTTGTCCACCGGCATGCCGAGCTGCGTCCAGCGCTTGCGGATGAGGGCCACCTCCTCCGTCGACATGTCCATGGCCGTCCCCTTGCCGAGCACCTGAGAGGTGTTCAGCGCAATGGATGTGCCGATGTGACCCGGCATGACCACGGCCACCTTGACGTGGGGCGCCACCACCCTGAGGTTGGTGATCAGCGCTTCCGAGAAGCCCTTCACCGCGAACTTGGCTGCACTGTAGGCCGTGTGTGGCGTCATCGGTCCGATGCTGGCCCAGAACCCGTTGACGCTGGAGGTGTTCACCAAGTACCCCTCGTCACTCGCCACCAGCAGCGGCATGAACGCTCGGGTCATGTAGTACACGCCGAACCAGCAGACACCGAAGGTGCGCTCCCACTCCTCCCGCGGTCCTTCGAGGAAGTCTCCGCCACCACCGATTCCGGCGTTGTTGAACACCAGATTGGCGTGATCGACGTCATGCTCGGCCATCACCGCATCCCGGAACGCCAGCACCTGCGTTTCGTTCGACACGTCACAGCGGTGTGTGGTGAACCGTGTGCCATCGGGGGCTGCGGCTTCGCACAGCGCCTTCGTTTCCGCCATGTTGTCTGACGAGACATCGCACGTGGCCACGTGCGCGCCTGCTCTGGCCAGCGCGAGACAGAGCTCCCGTCCCATCCCCGTGCCACCACCCGTGACCACGGCCATCTTCCCATCGAACTGCTGCATGTGCTCGCTCCCGCGCTTCCTGGAAGAGGCACTCTGCCAGCGGCTCCGGATCTGATCAACGGCCGGGGCACCGCACAGCGGCCGGGCGATCGGGTTCACAATTCAGCACTCGCGGGACACCTGGCGGTGAGCCGGTTGTTAGAGTGCGGAAATGAAATCCAGACGATGGCTGCTGACCGCAGTCCTGTTCGGCCCGCTCGTACTGATCGCCAACGATCCTGCCGCCGCCGGGTTCGACCCGAGAAACCATGGCGATCTGAGTGGGGTCATCCTGCTGTGTGCTACCGAGCCGGGCTCCCCCCGCTTCGACGCAGCCTGGCGCGACTGGCTGCGCACCAATCCGGATGCGGACGTGGATGGAGCCATTCAGGCCGTGCTGAGTCGTGCCGGTACGGTACGCTCCATGGCCATCCCCGGCATGGCGCCGGCAAAGCCCGGCAGCCGGCCGGATCCGGACGCCGTCGCGGCGCACATGACCGCAATCGCAAGACAGTCCCGGACGGCGGAATCCGCCGGGCGCTGAAAGTCAGGCTGCAGCAGGCAGCTCGGCCGCGGGACGGACGGCCTTGGTGAGCACGTGGCGGTAACCCCGCGACAGGCACTCGTGGTGATCGAAGAAACCCTTAGCGACCAGCAGCGCATGCAGCGCGGGAAGGCGGTAACAGGGCACTGCAGCGCTCAGGTGATGTTCCAGGTGGTAGTTCACGAAATTCGGCGCAACGAGCAGCCGCTCCCACCATGACACCTCGGTGGTGCAGGTGTTTTCCCGGGCATCGTCACTGAGCCGGTCCACGGCAACGCCGTGCTCGCCCATGAAACGCAGGCGGGTAATGAACTGGTGCACGAAGACGTAGGCCACCCACCAGAGCGCATACGCCCAGGGCACACCCGCCAACCAGAGCGACGCGAAGAGCGCCGTGTGCACGACGAGGAATGGCGCGTTCCTGCGCACGTCGAACCGGGCGATCTGCCCGCGGATGGCCTTGACCCCCGTCTGCCCCGTCAGGTCCCGGGTGATCTTGCGCTTCAGGCTGGCCCGGCTCGTCGGGTACGCGAGCGCAATACCGAGATCAGGGTCGTCTTTCGTGCCGGCGAACTGATGGTGCTTCAGGTGGTAGGCGCGATATGCGTACATCGATGTGTTGAGCAGGCCGCCGGCCACCCAGTGCCCGATCAGATCGTTCAGCCACCGGGTTCTGAAGAACACTCCGTGCGCGCAGTCGTGATAGATCACCGCCATACCCAGCTGCCGACCGCCGAGCACGACCACGCTCGCGAGCACGGTCAGCGGATTCGGCCAGAGGGCCGTCAGGGTAAAGGCAGCGGTGATCAGGAGAACGTTACAGGCAACCACCCACCAGGCCCTGAGATCCGAGCGCGCCATGAACGGACGGATTTCCTCGCTGGTGAGCACGTCCGACAGCCGCACAGCGGCGCCGACGCTGCTGTCCACCAGCGGCGCACTGCCGGGAGCGTTCGCGGATCCGGTGGCGGGCGTCATGGTCGTCATGTCGAGCCTCTCGCTGACTGAGAAAGTTACATTGATCGCCAGAATCGGACAAATTATGTAATATGCTGGCATGACTGGCAAGCCCGACGATGCCCGGTTGTCTGCCCGGGAGCTGATCCTCACCCTCATGGATTCCACCAGCGCGGACACCCTCGGTGCAGGCTACCTCGTGGCCGCCGGAGAGCTCTTCGACATGGACGCGGGCAGCATCCGGGTGGCGCTGGCCCGGCTGGTCCGGGACGGATCCCTGATCGCGGTGGAGCGTGGCCGCTACGGGCTCGGCAGCCGCGCCGGTACCCTGCACACGCTGGTCCGCAACTGGTCCCGGGCGGAATCGTCACTCAAGGCCTGGTCCGGCGGCTGGCTGACGGTGCTCACCGCTCACCTGGCGCGGGTCAACAGAACCCAGGTACGCGCCAACGAACGGGCCCTCGGGCTGCTGGGTTTCGCCGCGGCAAAACCCGGCTTCCAGGTAAGGCCGGACAACCTGGCAAGACCTCTCGCCAGTGTTCGCGAGGACCTGCTCGCGCTCGGCCTCGACCCGGACGCGATCTGCGCCGTGGCCACCGCGTTGGAGCCGGCCGACTGCATCGATCCCGACACGCTCTGGGATACCACCAGCCTTTCCCGCTGCTACCGCGACCACCGGGACCGACTGACGTCCAGCACCGAGCGCCTGAAATCACTGACCGAAGCGGAAGCGGCACGGGAGACGCTGCTCGTCGGCCGCCAGGTGACCCGGGACATCCTGCTTGATCCGCTGTTGCCGGACGCCCTGGTGGACGGCCGCGCCCGTCGCGAGATGATCGATGCGATGCGCGCCTACGACCGCATCGGTAAGGCACGCTGGCGATCGTTCTATCAGCGCCACGAGGACCGCACCGCCACGGCGGATCAGAAACCGGCGGCCTGACCTTCCTTGCGGTGATCCGAACCGGCCACGTAGCCGTGGTCGGTTCGCAGAATGAGCTGGGCGCCGCCGAAGATGTGTTCCTGCGTCACGTAGCGCACGTCGTGTCCTCGATTGCGGAGCCCCTCGGCCACCGCTTCCGGGAAGCCCCGTTCCAGCCCGACGCTGAAATCAGGGAATACGTGCCAGCGCGGCGCGTCGCTGGCCGCCTGGGGATTCTCGCCGTGATCGAAAATCCGCTGGACCATCTGGAAGTGACCCTGATGCTGCATGTGGCCGCCCATGACGCCGAAGGCCAGGCGCGGCGCGCCGGCTTCGGTGACGAAACCCGGGATGATAGTGTGAAACGGCCGCTTGCCCGGCCCTACGCAGTTCGGGTGCGCCGGATCAAGGGAGAAGCCGTAGCCCCGGTTCTGCAGGGCAATACCGGTACCCGGGATCACCACGCCGGAACCGAAGCCCTGGTAGTTGGACTGGATGAAGGACACCATCATGCCGGCATCGTCCGCAGCGCACAGGTAGACCGTGTCGTGGCTGACAGGCAGATCCACGGGCGGCAGCGGTGCCGCCCGGTGACCGATGGTCGCGGCCGCTCTGGCGATGCTGCCCGGTTCCAGCAGCGCTTCGGGTGAAAGACGCATGGCGTCCGCATCAGCGAAGTGGCGGAACGCCGCGTGAATGGCGATCTTCATCGCCTCGATCTGCCGGTGCACACCTGCGGCCTCGTCGAACCGAGCCGGACCGCCTTCCGCCAGAAGGGCAAGTGCGATCTGGGCGGCGAGTCCCTGGCCATTCGGCGGAATCTCGTGCAATGACACGCGGCCGTAGGGCTGGGCGATGGGCGTCACCCAGTCCGCCCGGTGGGCTGCCAGGTCCGACGCACGCAGGGCCCCACCCGCCGCCTGCGCGGTCTCGGACAGCTTCCGGGCCAGCGCCCCCTCGTAGAAATCCGCACCGTGGGTGGCAGCGATGACTTCAAGCGTTCGGGCGAGGTCCGGACGCTGGAACCGTTCGCCTGCCGCCGGTGCGGGCAGAAAGTGCTCGACGAAGTCGGGAAAGTCGGCGTAACCGCGCTCGGCCAGCTTCCAGTAGTAGGCGGTCTTCGGCCCGACCTGGAAGCCGTTTTCCGCATAGCCGATGGCTGCCTCGAAAAGATCGGCGAACGACAGCTGGCCGTACCGGTCGGACAGCGCCACCCATGCGCTCACCGCGCCGGGTACGGTCACCGCGTCCCAGCCGCTGTTCGGCATGGTCGTGCGTCCGGCGTAGCGGTCGAGGGTCATGAGCATCGGCGCCCGGCCGGATGCATTCAGACCGACGAGTTCATGACCGTCCCAGAGAATGGCGAAAGCGTCGCTGCCGATACCGTTGTTGTTCGGCTCCACGACCGTGAGCGTGATCGCCGCGGCCAGGGCCGCATCGACGGCATTGCCGCCCCGGCGCAGCGCATCGAGACCGGCCTGAACCGCCAGTGGCTGGGAGGTCGCCACCATGTTTCCGGCACAGATCGGCGAGCGCGTTGAAACGTAGGGCTGGTCCCAGTTCATGACGACGACGCCATCCGGCTGAGCCTGGCTTCCACGTAGGGCAGATGCTGCCGGCCGACGAACGCCTCACCGTCGAGCAGGCAGGTGCAGGGTGAAAAGCCGCCGGCCGCCACTGCCGCTTCCCGTTGGGCGCTGAGCTCATGCACCCCCTCTTCACCGGCATAGGTCTCGAAGCCGTCGGCATCGGCACCCGCGAGCCGCAGCACCCGTTCGATGTCGGCGAGCCGGTCCAGGATCAGATCGCCGTCCCAGTACCCCTCGAAGACCGACTCGAGGTAGCGCCGGACCACGCCGGTGCCCTCGCCGAACGCCCAGTTGAAACCCATGGCCGCCAGCTCGCCATCATCCTGGCGATAGAGACCGCTGTCCGTGAAGTGCCGGGCCGGCAGTGCCCGCGCTCTCGCGTAACGGGCAAGGTCCCTGGCCAGGTAGCTGGCCCGATGCCAGCGGTGCCAGGTGCCCCGGTCCGCGTCGGCGGCCGGCTCCTCGGGCTGTTTCAGCGGGCTGCCCAGGAACGGATACCAGTGGTTGTGCACCCCCGTCCGTTCGATCAGGTCGAAGGTGGGCCCCAGCGCCAGATAGGAGTGCGGATCGCGGAAGTCGAAGAGCACGATCAGCGTCGCTTCTGAACCGACCGCGCTCATGTCCAGCACCCGCCGGGCCCCGGCCCCGGATTGGCCACATCCGGCGCCGGTCCGGCGCGACCCGTAAGGATCCAGCGCACCGTGGGCAGGTGCTCGCGACCGAAGAAGTACTCGTTCTCGACGACGTAACCGGGCACGCCGAAGATGCCCGCGTCGAAGATGGCCTGCTGCATCCGATCATGCGCCGTCCTGCCCTCACCCGCGGCATAGTCGGCAAAGCCCTCGGTTGCCGCACCGGCCGCCGTCAGCGCAGCGATCACCGTCGGCAGATCTTCCGCATCGAAGTCCCGCACCCAGAAGCGCGGATAGACTGCATCGAGAAAGGCATCCGCCACCTCACCACCCTGGGATCGTGCCCACCAGAACGCCATGTGCACGAGTGAGGTGTCCCAGATCTTTTCCGTGCCGCGCAGCGTGTAACCCTGCTCGAGGGCGTAGCGCCTGGCATCACGATAGGCATAACGCACCCGCGTCCACTGCTCGGGTGTGCGGTTGGATTCGGCGACCGCGCCGGAGCGGTCCAGCCGCGCCGAGCCGAGGTAGCTCGGAATGTTCAGGGTCAGGGGCCGCCAGTCGATGGTGATGCCGAGCTCCCGCGCCATGGTCCGGGTCGGGTCCCGGGCAATGAAAGCGTACGGGCTCTTCACGTCCACATAGACGATGAGCGGCGCCTCGGAACGCCAGGGATCGAACGAC